>JAOPZQ010000586.1 GCA_025964075.1 Solirubrobacterales bacterium
AGAGCGAAGGGACGACGATGACCGCGGCGGCGCCGAAGACGGCGAACAACGCGGTCAGCGTGCCGGACGGCGCGGCGCCGGCGCCGATCGTCAGCGAGCGCGGCAGCAGGAACGGGTACTGGGCGACGCCCCAGCCCCAGACGACGGTCGCGACGGCGAGCACCGCCAACGGACGGGCGAACAGCGGCGCGCCGCGGACCAGGAACCCGAGCGCGCCGAGGCCGCACACCGCCGAGACGACGACGAGCGGCAGGCCCTCGTGCACCAGCCGGGCGTAGATCGGATGGGCGTCCGCGTGGAGGACGGGCAGCGCGGCGACGGCGACGGCGCCGGTGAGCACGGCGGCGATCAGCGCGCGGAGGCGGAAGTAGCGCTCGAGCTCCGCGTCGCCGGCCGCGCGCGCGTCGTACGTGAGGAAGACGGCCGCGACGTAGCCGCACGCGAGGACGAACAGCGCGCCGACGAGCAGCGAGAGTGGGCCGGTCCAGCTCGACAAGCGGTCGCCGGCTCCGGTCGCGGGAACGCGGCCGTCCGCGATCGCCCCCACGCACGTACCCATGAAGAACGGCGTCATCAGGGAGGCGCCGGCGAACAGCGCGCCGAACGCGCGGCGCTCGGGGAGCTCCTCGGCGACCTTGCGGAACGCGAAGCCCGAGCCGCGCAGGACGATCCCGAGCGCCGCCAGGGCAAGGGGCGCGCTGAGCGTCAGCATGACCGCGGCGAACGCGCGGGGGAACCCGGTCCACAGCACCACCAGGCAGAAGATCAGCCACACGTGGTTGGCCTCCCACACCGGCGTGATCGAGCGGTCGATGAGATCCCGGGGGCGCGCTCCGCGCTCGGCGCCGCCGGCGAGGAGGTCCCACACGCCGCCGCCGAAGTCGGCGCCGCCGAACACGGCGTAGAGCGTCGCTCCGATCCACAGGACGACGGCGACCGCGGTACTCACGACGCGCTCCGCGCGGGCGGCGGCCCGTAAGGGATGTCGGGCTCGTCGAGCTCGCCCGCGCGCCACCGGCGCGCGAGCATCCGGAGCACGACGACCGTGGTCGCGCCGAGAGCGGCGTAGAGGAGGACGGTCCCCGCGAACACCCACCACAGGCCATGCGCCGTGGTCACGGCGTCGTGCGTCCGCAGGACGTGCCAGACGATCCATGGCTGGCGGCCCACCTCGGTGACGATCCAGCCGCACTCGAGCGCGACGATCGCGGCGACGCCGCTGATCGCCGCCGCGCGCCAGAACCACTGCGACTCGGGCGGGCCGCGGCGCCGGCGCCAGGCGATCCCCCACCAGGCACCGAGGGCGAGCAGCGCGAATCCCACGCCGACCATGAGCTGGAAGGCGAGGTGGAGGAGCGTGGGCGACGGCGGCCGATCGGCCGGTGGTATCGCGTCGAGGCCGATGACCTTCTTCGACGCCGAGAATCCCACGAGCAGCGAGTCGGCATCGGGGATCTTCACCGCGAGATGCACCTTGCCGCCCGAGTAGTAGCCGCCGAGGTACTCCGGCTGATGCCCGCCCGTCTTCGTCACGTACTCGGTCGCCGCGAACTTCGCCGGCTGGTGGTGGGCGATCGCGCGCGCCGCGGTGTCGCCGACGAAGATCTGCACCGGCGCCGCGAGCGCCGCCACCGTGAACGGGATCGCGAACCCGAGCCGGTGGTGGCGGTCGCGCCGCCCGCGCAGCCAGCCGACCGCGTAGACGGAGGCGACGAGGAACCCGGTGACCATGTATGCGCCGAGGATCATGTGCGGCACCTCGTAGGCGGTCGCGCGGTTGAAGATCGCCGACAGTGGCGCGACGTGGGTCACGGTGCCCGCCGCGTCGAGCCGGAAACCCGCCGGCTGGTTCATCCACGAGTTCGCCGAGACGACCGACAGCGCGCCGCCGATCCCCGCGACGACGATCGGCACGCCCGCCCAGAAGTGCGCCCACGGCGACAGGCGCTTCCAGCCGTAGAGGTAGATCGCGATGAAGATCGCCTCGGTGAAGAAGAAGATCCCCTCGATCGCGAACGACGCGCCGAACACGCCGCCGAAGCGCCCCATGAGCCCCGGCCACAGGAGTCCCATCTCGAACGAGAGCACGGTCCCCGTGACCGCGCCGACCGCGAACAGGACGGCCATCGTCTTCGACCAGCGCCGCGCGAGGTCGAGCGCGGCCTCGTCTCTCCGTCGAAGCCCGCGCCAGTTGGCGATCAGCGTCATCGCGGGGAACGCGATGCCCATCGACGCGAGGACGATGTGGAACCCGAGCGTGAACGCCATCTGCTCGCGGGCGGCGAGCAGGTTGGAGGCGGCCAGGGGCAAGGGATCCACGTAGATGTCGAGGTCAGGCCCCGCGCCCGGGGTTCCCTGGACGCGAGGCGCTGACCAGGTGCATTAGGCCGGGGGGGAGACGATCACCACGCCGTCCATCCCCGGATGGATGACACATTCGTAGCGATATGTGCCGGCCTTTGTGAACGTGAACGTCGCGGTTGCCCCCTGGGGCGTCGCCGGGTCGGCGTCGAGGAGACCCGAGTTGACGAACCCGTTGCCGTGGTTTGCTCCCGTGTCGACCAGCGGGACCGCCGGCGGGTCGCTGGGGTAGACGCCGAGCGGGTTCAGAGTGATCCTCGGCGGCCCGGTCGGGTTCGGCGTGACCTGGACGAAGCCCTTCTCGATCGCCGTCGTGTACGCGGCGGGCCCGAACGTCACGGTATGGGCCTCGGGTTTCGACTTGACCGTGAACTTGACCGGCTGCCCGACCTTGACGGTGATCGTCGAGGGGAAGAACCGCAGCCAGGCGACGGGTCCCTTGTCGTTGCCGGCCAGTACCTCGCCCGCGGGCGGCTTCACCTTGCCGAGCTTCGTGGCCGTCTTCATAGCGGCGGCGAACTCCTTTCTCGCCGCGGGCTTGATCTTGGCGGGGCCGGGGATGGCCCCGCTCTTGGGCACGACCTCGACGACGCCGTTCATTCCCGGGTGCACGAGGCACTGGTAACGGTACGTCCCGACCTTCGGGAAGGTGAACGTGATCGGCTTCGCCTTTCCGCTGCCGGCCGCAAGCCCGGAGCCGACGAGCTTGCTGCCGTCCACCTTCGTGCCGCCGGTCGGCAGTCCCGCCAGCGGGGTCACTGCGATCGACGGCTGGCCGTCGAACCAGAACGGGAGGCCCGCCGCGTCCTGGGCCCCGGTGACCGGGTGGGCGGCGTCTGGCGACACGAACGCCGGCGCCGCCTTCCCCTTGGGCACGAACACGACGTCGTGGAAGCCGTTGATCGTCCAGCGGACCTTGTCCCCGGGATGGATCGTCACGTTCGAACTGAAGAACGCGTCCATGTGGAGTCGGGCCGTGGTGTGGCCGAGCGGGCCGGCGGTCACGGCGACCGTGCGGGCCGCGGCCGGACCTGCGAGCAGGAGCGCGAAAGCGCCGGCTCCCGCCAGCAACGAAGCAGCCCTAACCATTGAGACCTCCCTGGTCGTCTATCCCCCGCGTGGACCCTATCTATCCTCGATCGCAATGGAAGGCCCGGCCCTAGCCGTTCGACGTGCTCTTGCCGAGGACCTCGGGGCCGGCGACGTGACCACCGAGGCCACGGTTCCCGAGGCCGCGCGGGCCCGGGCGCTGATCACCCAGAAGCAGCCGGGGGTGATCTTCGGCCTCGAGGTTGCGGAGCTCGCGTTCCGCGAGCTCGATCCCGCAGCGGAGGTGGCTTGGCTCGCGCCCGAGGGGGAGTGGCGCGAGGGCGGTCCGGTGCTGAGCGTCGTCGGGAGCGCTCGGGCGCTGCTCTCCGCCGAGCGGACCGCGCTCAACTTCCTCCAGCGGCTATCCGGCGTCGCCACGCTGACGGCCCGCTACGCGCGGCTCGTGGACGGCACCGGCGCGCGTCTCCTCGACACGCGCAAGACGACGCCGGGCCTGCGCGCGCTCGAGAAGGCGGCGGTGCGCGCGGGCGGCGGCGTCAACCACCGCGCCGGCCTCTACGACTACGTCCTGATCAAGGAGAACCACGCGGCGATGGCCGGGGGCGTCGGCGCCGC
>JAOPZQ010000292.1 GCA_025964075.1 Solirubrobacterales bacterium
GGGGCGAGGGCGACGAGGAGGTCGCGCACCGTCCCGGGCGCGTGGCCGGCGCCGACGTCCTGCGGCATGTACGCGAGCCGCCCGCCGACGGCGACGTCGCCCTCGTCGGCCGGGAGCTCACCGGAGATGACTCGCAGCAGCGTGCTCTTCCCGACGCCGTTCGCGCCGACGATCCCCACGTGCGAGCCCGGCGAGATCCGGAACGACACCTCGGAGAACAGGACATCGCCTCCGGGATGGGCGTAGGCGAGGTTCGAGCAGGCAACGTGGCTCACGGCCGGACAGCGTAGACCGGCCGCTCCCTGACCCCGTGAGGGCTGGGTTGAAGTTCCAGTACTTGCCGCGGGACTTGCGCGCGCTACTTCGAGGGACGACGCGGTCGCCGTGAGAGACCGGCTCTCGACGCGCTACGACGTCGAGGTCGTGGGCGCCGTGAAGCATCGACCAGGAGGCCGACATGGAAACGTGGGACGCGATCACGTCGCGGCGGAATGTGCGCAGGTTCGAGGATCGGCCGGTGCCGGACGATGCGCTCGATCGCATCCTCGAGGCCGGGCGGCGAGCGCCGTCCTCGCGCAACTGGCAACCGTGGGACTTCGTCGTCGTCACCGATCGCGATCAGCTCAACGAGCTCGCGAAGGTCTGGCAGTACGGACAGCACGTCGCCGAGTCGGCGGCCACGATCGCCTTGATCCTCCCTCGTAGCGAGGACGCCGACGAGCGCGAGACGGCGCAGTACGACCTCGGGCAGGCGACGATGGCGATGCTGATCGCCGCCGCCGACCTCGGGATCGGCAGCGGTCATTCCGCCGTCGGCGATCAGGACCAAGCCCGACGCGTGCTCGGCCTGCCCGAGGATCGCTACGCCGCCTACCTCGTCGACCTCGGCTATCCCGCCGACGGCCCGTTGCGGCCGATCCGCGAGCCGAACCGCAGGCCGTTCACCGACGTGGTGCACCGCGGACGCTGGTGATCGCTCCGACGGCCGAGGCGGCGCGGAGCCCGCGCCGCCTCGGCCGTCCGGGACGTCAGGCGCCCGCCGGTGCCCCGGCGAGGGCCTCGTTGACCCCGTCGGTCGTGACCGGGCGGCCGCCGATCGTGAGCTGGCCGCTCGTCATGTCGTCGATCACGACCCACGTCAGGCCGCGAACGGGCTCGCCGACGACCGACACGATCGTCTCCGTGAACTGCTCGGCGATCTCCGCCTTCTGGTCCTCGGAGAGCACGCCCTCCATGACACGGCAGTTGATGTAAGGCATCTGAGGCCTCCTCGTTGTTGACGAGACCAGCCAACGGCACGGGCGTGTGAGCGAGCGTGTGAGGTCAGGCCGGCACGGCGGGCCCGACGAGCGCGTCGAGCCTCGGGTTGTCGATCTCTGCGGCGAGCAGGCGGGCGGCTGCCAAGGCTCCTGAGGCACCCAGGCGGCCACGGTGGACGTGCGCGCGCACCACCAGCTCGCGCAGGCCGCAGCGCTCGGCCAGCTCGGCAAGCCGGTCGACGATCTGCGCGGCGTCGTCGGCGCCGGTCTCGACGGCGAGTCCGGCGGCGCTGTCGAGCACGTGCGCGTGGACCCACTGGTAGGCGTCCGAGACCCGGGTGGCTCGAGCCAACGCGTCGGCGAGCTGCTCCCGCGCCTTGGCGGTGTCGCTCGCGCGGGCCGTCAAGAGGCCCATGAGGCGGGCCCCCATCGCCTCCCAGCAGGGATCGCCGAGCCGGCAGGCGAGCCGGAAGGCATGGTCGAGCCGTCCGGCGGCCTCCTCGGGGCGACCCATCAGCAGCGAAGCCTCCGCCCGGAGCGCCTCCGGCCAGCGCCGGACCGCCGTCCAGCGCTCGGCGGCGACGAGCGCGAGGCTTTCGTCGAGCGGGGGCAGAGCGAGCGAGAGCTCGCCCCGCAGCAGGTGAACGCGCCCGATCAGCGACAGCGACCAGGCGACCTGCCGACGCCGGCCGCAACGCTCCGCGCGGGCGACGGAGCGGTTCAGCAGATCGAGCGCCGCACCGTAGTGAGCCCGGTCGGACAGCGCCATTCCGCGTACGGCGAGCACCGCGCACAGCTCCTCGTTTCCTTCCGCGAGCTTGGTCGCCCGCGTCAGCCAGCGCCCGGCCGAGGGACCGCGCCCGGCCTGGACGTCGACGTACCCCAGTTCCCGGCACGCGGCCGCGACGGTGGCCCGCTCGCCGTACCGTTCCGCAAGCCGCAGCGCCTCGTGAAGGCGCAAGGCGCCCTCCTCGTCCCGGCCGCGCATCGCGTGCACGAGAGCCGACCCGAGCGCGGCGAGGCAGCGTGCCTCGAGCGACGCATCCCCGCTGGCGGCCGCCTCGGCGCAGGCCTGGCGGACGATCTGCACGCCCGGCTCGACCGCGCCCGCGTCCAGCGCCGCCTGCCCCGCCTCGAGCTGACCGAGGGCAGCGTCGCCGTCGCCGACGGCTCCCGCCGCGAGCGGATCGGCCTGGCTCGCGGCGCTTCGCAGCTCGGGGCCCGGGAGCACGCCCAGCTCCCGTCGGAACAGCGCCTCGCATTCTGCCAGCTGTCGTTCGGCCGCCTGATGCCGGCCCGCGCGCGCCAGGCAGCGGATCAGCAGCTCCTGACCGGCCTGATCGAGCGGGTCCTGCGAAACGAGGTGGCCCGCGAGCTCGGTGGCGCGCGCCGTATCGCCCGCCGCCAGCCGCACGAGCGTCTCGTCGTGCGCCATCGCCCGGGCGGCGCCGTCCAGCTGGCGCCGCATCACCCCGAGCCACGACTCGAACACGGGGCACGAGGAGAAGGCCATGCCCTCGAGCAGCTCGCCCTCGGGGCGGCTGAACGAGACCTCGTCGCCGGGAGCAGTCAGGGCGATGATGTCGACGGAGGCGTCGGGCGGAAGTCTCAGCTCGAGCGGGTCGCCGGCGACGGCATCCGCCGCGCCGAGCGTCCGACGGAGGTCGGCCAGGCTCCAGCGCAGTGCCCCCAGCGGGTCGTCCGCCTCCGAGAACAGCAGCGAGGCGACGCGGCTGCGCGGAGGCGGGCGCTCGCACAGCAGCAGATAGGCCAACAGCGCCCACGTCTTGCGCCCGCGCGGGGGCGGGACGGGGACCCGGTCGCGCTCGAGCTGCGGCTTGCCGAGCAGGCGGATGGCGAGGCTCACGCGAGTCGGGCGATCCTACACCTGCTCCATACCGCACGATGAGACACTTGGCCGATGCCCAGATACCTGCTCGAGCGCACCGTCGGCGACGTCACCCGTGAGGACCTCGACCGCATCGCCGCCCACTCGACCGAGATCAGGCTCGCGCGCTTTCCGCAAATCGAATGGGAGCACACGCACGTCGTTCGCACCGACGACGGCCTGAAGGCGTTCTGCGTCTACGAGTCGCCGGATCCGGAGAGCGTGCTGGCGCACGCCGAGGCGCTCGGGCTGCCCGTGGAGCGCTTCTTCGAGGTCGAGACGGACCTCGTTCCGTAGGCGTCATGGTTGGCCGTCGTGCTCGAGGAGCCGGGTGAGCAGCCCGGTGAGCTGGGTGCGCTCGGCGGGCGAGAGCGGCGCGAGCAGCTGATCCTGAACGCCGGTCAGGACCTGGGCCAGTGTCCGGAGTTGCTCGGTGCCGCCGGGTGTGATCGTGACGATGTTGCGGCGGCGGTCATCGGGATCGGGGGAGCGCCGGATGAGCCCCCGGTCGGCGAGCTCGTTGAGCGCCGCCACGACGTCGCTCCGGTCGATGCTGGTGCGGCGGCCCAGATCGGCCTGGCTCGCCGGGCCGAATTCCTCCAGCGCGGCCAGCAGCCGGTAGTGGTAGCCGCGGGCGTCCGCGGCGGCGAACCCCTCGGCCAATAGCCGGTGGGAGTACGCGTAGGCCCGCGTGATCAGCCAGGTCGGCATCTCCAGGATCCGCGAGAAGGGCATCGCGTCGGCGGCCGGGGGCTCGCGCTTCAT
>JAOPZQ010000305.1 GCA_025964075.1 Solirubrobacterales bacterium
GCCGCCTTCGACCGGGGGCGCGCGGCCGGCCGCGCTCGCGGATGAGGCTTCGCCTGTATCACCACCACGACGGCGCCCGGGTCGCCTACCGCGAGACCGGCGCCGGACCGGGCCTCGCGCTGTTCCACTCCGCGGGGCTCTCGCATCGCGAGTGGGAGCCGGCCGTCGAGGCCCTGGCGACCCGCTTCCGGGTGGTCCTCCCCGACCTGCCGCTACACGGCGACTCCGAGGATCGTCCCCGCCACCCTTACACGCTGGACTGGCTGGCCGAGGTGATCGCCGGGTTCTGCCACGAGACGGTCGGGCCGCGGCCGCTGGTCGCGGGCCACGACCTGGGGGCGGAGATCCTGCTGCACGCAGTGGCGAACGGCGAGCTCGAGCCGGGCCGCCTCGTGCTCATGTCGAACCAGCTGCACCGGGGCGCGGCGCACCGGGGGCGGCGGGCCGCGTGGGGCCTCGCGTGCCGCGTCGGCGCGGTCCCGGGACTCGACCGTCTCGTCTCCCACGGCGCCCGGGTCGTCTTCCGCCCCTCGGTGGGGGACAAGCTAACCGTGTCGGGCAACCCCGCCGCCCGCGACCTCCTCCGCCACGCGTTCGCCGACATGGGCGGGAACGGCAACCGCATCCGCTCGTGGGCACGCTTCGCGCGGCGCCGGCCGAGCGGGCCGCGCCGCGACCTGCTCGACGCCTACGGCCGGATCGAGGCGCCGGTCCTGCTCCTCTGGGCCGACCAGGACAAGTACCACCCGGTGGCCGCCGCGCAGGAGGTCCTCGACCTGCTCCCCGACGGCCAGCTGCGAGTGCTCTCGGGCTGCGGGTTCCTGATGGCGTACGACGATCCGGTGGGCGTCGCCCGCGAGCTGATCGCGTTCCTCGGTTAGGAGCCGGCGCAGTTCCGGTACGGGCTGTCGACCGTCGGTCGACAAGCAATCGACCACCGGTCAGCAAGGCGGTAGACTGCAGTCGATGGCGGAGCCCGCGTACACGCGCCTAGATGTCGACGAGCGGCGGCGCCAGCTCCTCGAGCTCGGCGCCGACCTGTTCACGCGCTACGCCTACGACGAGATCTCGATGGCCGGGATCGCCCGCGAGGCCGGGATCTCGAAGGCGCTGCTCTACCACTACTTCCCCTCCAAGCAGGCCTACTTCCAGGCGACGCTCGCGCAGGCGGCGGGCGAGCTGCGGCTCATCACGGAGCCGGTCGACGGTCAGCCGCCGCTCGAGGCGTTGCTCGGCAGCCTCGACGCGTACCTCGTCTGGATCGAGGAGCACGAGACCGCGTATCGCAAGCTCCTCCAGTCGGCGGGCAGCGTGCCCGAAGTCCGCGAGCTCGTCGAGGGGATTCGCTCGACGACCGCCGACCGCATCGTCGAGGGGCTGCCGCTGTCCGCCGTCCCTTCGCCCCGGGCGCGCGCGGCCGTCATCGGCTGGCTGTGGTTCATGGACGGCGCGTGCCTCGAGTGGCTCGACCGTCGCGCCTTCACCCGCGACGAGCTCAAGGGCATGCTGCTCGGGACGCTGCTCGGCGCCCTCACGGCGGCGGGCGCTAGCGTTCCTGTCAGAGAGACACCTTGAACAGCAAGAGCGGAGCGTGAACGCGATGGGAGTGCAGGAGCAGGAGCAGCTCTGGGGTGGCGAGACCACCAAGGCGATCGGCAACTTCCCGGTGTCCGGCGAGCCGATCCCGGCCTCGGTCGTGCATTGGCTCGGCCGGATCAAGGCGGCGGCCGCGCGCGCGAACGCGGAGCTCGGCAAGCTCGACCCGGAGGTGGCCGAGCGGATCGCCGCCGCGGGCGACCGCGTCGGCGCGGGCGAGTTCGACGACCAGTTCCCGATCGACGTCTTCCAGACCGGCTCCGGGACCTCGTCGAACATGAACGCCAACGAGGTGCTCGCGAACCTCGCCGGCGAGGGCGTCCATCCCAACGACCACGTGAACATGGGCCAGTCGTCGAACGACGTGTTCCCCTCGGCGGTGCACCTCGCGGCGCTCGAGCAGGCGACGAGCGACCTGCTGCCGGCGCTCGAGCGTCTCGAGCGCGCGTTCGCCGGCAAGGCCGAGGAGTTCAAGGACATCGTCAAGTCCGGCCGGACGCACCTGATGGACGCCGTCCCCGTCACGCTCGGCCAGGAGTTCGGCGGCTACGCCGCGCAGATCCGCCTCGGCGCGCTGCGCGTGCGCAACGCGTTGCCCCAGGTCGCGCAGATCCCGCTCGGCGGCACCGCCACGGGCACGGGCCTCAACACCCACCGCGACTTCGCGCCGAAGGTGCGCGAGCTGCTCGCCAAGGAGTCGGGGCTCGACGTCCGCGCCCCCGAGGATCCGTTCGAGGCCCAGGGCAACCGCGATGCGCTCGTGGAGCTCTCGGGCGCGCTCAAGGTGCTCGCGGTCTCGCTCACCAAGATCGCCGGGGACCTCGCGCTGATGGGCTCGGGCCCGCGCGCCGGGATCGGCGAGCTGCTCCTGCCCGAGCTGCAGAAGGGCTCCTCGATCATGCCGGGGAAGGTCAACCCGGTGATCCCCGAGGTCGTGATCCAGGTCTCGGCTCAGGCGATCGGCAACGACACGACGATCACGATCGCCGGCACGCAGGGCCAGTTCGAGCTGAACGTGCGCGTGCCGCTGATGGCCCGGAACCTGCTCGACTCGATCCGCCTGCTCGCAGCGGCGTCGCGGATCTTCGCCGAGAAGTGCGTGGAGGGCATCCAGGCGAACCTCGAGGGCGCGGAGCGCTCGGCCGAGTCGACCCTCGCGGTCGCCACGGCCCTCAACGAGCACATCGGCTACGACAAGGCGACGGAGATCGTCAAGGCGGCGACCGCCTCCGGCGGGACGCTGCGCGAGGTCGCGCGCGAGCACGGCGTGGACGAGGCCACGCTCGACGAGGCTCTCGACCTCCGCAAGATCGCGCGTGGCTCGGCGGCTGACTAGCGTCGCGCTCGCCGGGGCGCTCCTGCTGGCCGGCTGCGGCGGCTCGCACAAGGTCACGGCGGGTCAGCAGGCGGCGAAGAACGCCCTGCAGGGCTACCTGACCGCGCTCGCGCACCGCGACTACGCGGGCGCGTGCGTTCGCCTCACCCACCGCGCGAAGGTCAAGGTCGCGCGGCGGAGCCGGGCGCCGACGCTGAACCTCGACCGCGCCGGCTGCCCGGAGCAGCTGGCGGCGCTCGTCGGCAGGGTCCCGGGCCAGCAGCGCGGCATGGTGCTCGAGGTCCTCATGAGCGCGACCGTCCAGTCGGTGCGGATCAACGGGCGCAAGGCGATCGCGACGGTGCGGGCGACGTTCCGCGGTCGTGCGCAGGCGCAGCCCATCGAGCTCCAGTACCTCGGCGGGGCGTGGCTCGTCAACGCGAGTCCGAACCCGGCGAACCCCGGCGCCTGATCCGGCGGCTTCGCGATGCGTTTTCCCTACAACAGCGCCCCGTTCGGCAGCCACGGGCGCAGGGGCCCGGTCTCGCCGCGGACGCACACCGGGCCGTCGGGCGCGAGGCGCAGGCCGGCGGCGACCACGACCTCGACCGCCCACTGCTGCTCGGCCGTGATCCACTCGACGCTCGCCGCGCCGCCGTCGTCGGCCGCGGACGCGATGATCGTCCACAGCAGCGCGCGGGCCGTCGCCTCGTCCTCGGCCGACACGGCGTAGCACCGACCGTCCTGGACGAGCGCGTAGCCCCGCGGGCGCTCGCTCACGAACAGCTGCGCGCCGCGCTCGATCATCGCCTCGATGTCGACGCTCCTCGCGCCGCCGCGCACCGCGTCGTCCACGACGGCGCACAGCTCGAGGTCCTCCGGGCCGCCCGGCCGCACGCCGGGCCCGACGGCCGGGAGCCGCGACCGGTCGACCGGGCCACGGGCCGCGAGCGTCGGCAGGAGCCGGAAGCCGTGGCTGGCGTAGACGTGGAGCGCCGCCGAGTGGCTCGAGGCGCAGAGCATGAAGCCGCGACTGCGCTCGCCGTACTCGAGCGTCCGGCGCATCAGCGTCCGGCCGTGGCCGCCGCCGTGGGCGGTCGAGCGCACGGCGAGGAGCGAGAGGATCCACAGCGGACCGCGGAGGAGCGCCGTGCCGACGCCGACCACCACGCCGTCCTGCTCGACGACCCACGCGCCGCCGGCATCCGTTTCCATCGAACGCGTGAAGCGGTGGCGCAAGCGCGCGGTCCGGACCGGGTCCGGCCCCTCGCCCGGGTCGAGGAATGCGTCCTCGAAGACCTCGATCACGGCGTCGATGTCGCCCGGTGTGAAGGGCCGCAGGCTCAGGTCGCCACCGTCTCGGCGCCCAGCTCCTCGGAGATCGCCACGTCGATCGAGTAGTCGATCGGGACGACGATCAGCGAGGGCACGTCGAGGCCGAGCGCGTGACGCAGGTGCTTGCCGAGGTCCTCGGTCGCCTCGCAGCGCCACGCCGGCATGCCGAACGAGTCGGCGAGCTTCACGAAGTCCGGGTTCGTGAAGTCGACGCCGAAGTGGCGGCCGAACTTCTTGTCCTGCTTCCAGACGATCGAGCCGTACTGGCGGTTCTCCCAGACGATGTTGACGACGGCCGTCTTCAGCCGCATCGCGGTCTCGAGCTCCTGGCAGTTCATGAGGAAGCCTCCGTCGCCGCTGACGGTGACGACCTTCCGGTCCGGGTGGACGAGCTTCGCGCCGATGCCGCCCGGGACGGCGAAGCCCATGCCCGCGAGGCCGTTCGCGATCAGCACGGTGTTCGGCTCGTACGCCGGGAACATCCGCCCGATCCACAGCTTGTGGAGGCCGACGTCGGAGATGAGGATGTCCTCGCGACCGAGCGCCTGCCGGATCTCCCACAGCGCGCGGGGCGGCTGGAGCGGAAACGCGTCGTCGTTCTTCGCCTGCTCGAAGCGACCGAGGACGACGTTGCGCAGCCGGTCCGAGCCGCCGGTGTGGGGCACGTCGCGGCACTCCTCGCCGAGGCGCGTGAGCACGTGGTAGATGTCGCCGACGAGCTCGACCTCGGGGATGAAGTGCTCGTCGATCTCCGCCGGCATCGTGTCGATGACGACGATCGTCTTGTCGGAGCTCGGGTTCCAGTGCTTCGGCGCGTGCTCGACGAGGTCGTAGCCGATCGCGATCACCACGTCGGCGTCCTCGAAGCCGGCCATCGCGTAGTCGCGCGACTGGAGCCCGACGGTGCCGAGCGCGCGCGGGTCGTCCGCGTCGAGGACTCCCTTCGCCATGAAGGTCTCCGCCACGGGGATGCCGGTGGCGCGGACGAACTCGCGCAGCGCGAACGCCGCCCCCGAGCGGACGACGCCGTTGCCCGCGAGCGCGACGGGATTGATCGCGTTGCGAATGATGTCGACGGCCTTCAGCAGCTCGCGGGCCTGGGGCTCGGGCAGCACCGGGCGCCGGCGCGCCAGCGGCGCGGCGTCGAGCGGCATGCCCATCACGTCCTCGGGCAGCTCGAGGTGAGTCGCGCCGGGCTTCTCGGTCTCCGCCACCTTGAACGCCTTGCGGACGACCTCGGGCACGATGTCGGGCGCGCTGACGCGGGCGTTCCACTTGACGACCGGCTGCATGATCGCGAGCAGGTCGATGTACTGGTGGGACTCCTTGTGCATACGCTCGGTGTCCGCCTGGCCCGTGAGGGCGACCAGCGGAGCGCGGTCGAGGAACGCGTCGGCGACGGCGGTGAGGAGGTTCGTGGCGCCCGGACCGAGCGTGCCGAGGCACACGCCCGCCCGCCCTGTCAGCCTCCCGTACATGTCGGCCATGTAGGCCCCGCCCTGCTCGTGTCGAACCGGTATGAAGCCGATGGACGAAGAAGCCAACGACTCGTTCAGGTCCAAGGTCTCCTCACCCGGGATCCCGAATACGTACTTCACGCCTTCGGACTCGAGACACTCCACGAAGACGTCGGAAGCCTTGCGCTCACTCATGCCCGCCACGTTACCCATCGCGCAACTTGGGCGCCCCCGCGGCGTTGGAGAGGGCTCATGCTGCGCCGCTTGACCCTGCCCGTCGTCCTTCTGGCGGCGCTCGCCGTCTCGCCGCCGGCCTTCGCCGCCTCGACGTTCTACGTCCGCGGACACGGATACGGGCACGGCATCGGCCTCAGCCTGTACGGCGCCTACGGCCTCGCCCAGCACGGCG
>JAOPZQ010000319.1 GCA_025964075.1 Solirubrobacterales bacterium
GACGACCACGTCCGGCTTCCCGGCGGCGCCCACGCCGTCACCCTGACCGGCATCGAGCGCGGCGTCATCGGCGCCGCGGAGAGCGACCCGCTGGGCCGCCTCTTCGTCGAGGTCGAGGAGCGTCACGACGGCGCACCCGTCGACGGCCGCACCCGGAACCTCGAGCGCGAGTACCGCGCCGTGGTCGAGGAGCTCCTCGAGCTCCGCGGCGACGACGGCCGGATCGCGTCGTTCCTGCGCTCGATCACCGAGACCGGCAACCTGGCCGACACGGCCGGCTACTCCCCCGACCTGACCTTCGAGCAGAAGGTCGAGCTGCTGGAGACCATCGACGTCACCCAGCGGCTCGAGCTCGCCCTGCGCCTGCAGCGCGAGCGCCTGGCGGAGCTCGAGGTGCGCACGCGCATCCGCGAGGACGTCCGCTCCGGCGCCGAGGCCCAGCAGCGCGAGTACTTCCTGCGCAAGCAGATGGAGTCGATCCGCAAGGAGCTCGGCGAGGACGACGCCTCGGTCGTCGAGGAGTACCGCAAGAAGATCGAGGCCGCCGACATGCCCGACCACGCCCGCGAGCAGGCCGAGCGCGAGCTCGGTCGCCTCGAGCGCATGGGCGAGCAGTCCGGCGAGGCGTCGATGATCCGCACCTACCTCGACTGGCTGATCGCCGTGCCGTGGAGCAAGCGCTCCGAGGACCGCCTCGACCCGGTCCACGCGCGTGAGGTGCTCGACGCCGACCACGCCGGCCTCGAGGACGTCAAGGACCGCATCGTCGAGTACCTGGCCGTGCGCAAGCTGCGCCAGGATCGCGGCATCTCCGAGGACAGGCGCTCCGGCGCGATCCTCACGCTGATCGGCCCCCCGGGCACCGGCAAGACCTCGATCGGCGAGTCGATCGCCCGCGCGACCGGACGCGAGTTCGTCCGGATGTCGCTGGGCGGCGTCCGCGACGAGGCCGAGATCCGCGGCCACCGGCGCACGTACATCGGCGCGCTGCCGGGGCGGCTCGTCCGCGCCCTGCGCGACGCCGGGACGATGAACCCGGTGATCATGCTCGACGAGGTCGACAAGGTCGGCGCCGACTGGCGCGGCGACCCGAGCTCGGCGCTGCTCGAGGTGCTGGACCCCGCGCAGAACCACTCGTTCCGCGACCACTACCTCGACCTCGAGCTCGATCTGTCGCACGTGCTGTTCATCGCGACGGCGAACGTCGCCGACACGATCCCCGGCCCCCTGCTCGACCGCATGGAGGTCATCCGGTTCGACGGCTACACGACCGCTGAGAAGGTCGCCATCGCCCGCGGCTACCTGTGGCCCCGCCAGCGCGAGCGCAACGGCCTGCGCGAGGACGAGGTCACGCTCACCGACGAGGTGCTGGAGACGGTGGTCTCCGAGTACACCCGCGAGGCGGGCGTGCGCAACCTCGAGCGCGAGCTCGGGACCGTGCTCCGCAAGACCGCGACGCGGATCGCGTCGGGCACCGTCGAGGCGCCCGTGGCGATCGACATCGGCGTCGTGCGCGACGCCCTCGGGCGCCAGCGCTTCTTCCAGGAGGCGGCCGTGCGCACGGCGGTTCCGGGCGTGGCCACCGGCCTCGCGGTCACCGGCACCGGCGGCGACGTCCTGTTCGTCGAGGCCACCGGCATGAAGGGCTCGGACGGGCTCGTGCTCACCGGCCAGCTCGGCGACGTGATGAAGGAGTCGGCGCGCATCGCCCTCTCCTACGTCCGCGGGCACGCCGGGGACCTGGGCCTCGACGAGGACGCGTTCGACAAGCGCGAGTTCCACGTCCACGTGCCGGCGGGAGCGATCCCCAAGGACGGCCCGAGCGCCGGCGTGACGATGGTGACCGCGCTGAGCTCGCTGCTCTCCGGGCGCCCCGTGCGCCACACGGTGGGCATGACCGGCGAGGTCACGCTCCAGGGCCGCGTGCTGCCGATCGGCGGGCTCAAGCAGAAGGTGCTGGCCGCCCACGCGGCCGGACTCACCGACGTGATCCTGCCCGAGCGCAACCGCGGCGACCTCGACGACGTGCCGGAGGAGGTCCGCGAGCAGATGACCTTCCACCCGGTGATGACCGTCGACGAGGCGCTGAGCGTGGCGCTCGAGCCGGCTCCCGCTCCCCTCGCGGCCTAGTTCGTGACGACCAGCTCCCGGCTCGTGAGACGCCTCGCGAGCCGGGGCTGGTCCGTATCCCCGTCACCGCGTCAATACGCTGCGCGCCGGTGCCCGCCTATCGCTTCCTCACGAGCTGGCTCCTCGCCGCGCCGCGGGAGCGCGTCTGGGACGCGCTCGAGGACGCGGAGCGCTGGCCCGAGTGGTGGCGCGGCGTCGAGCGCGTCGAGCTGCTCGAGCGCGGCGACGGGAACCGGGTCGGCGAGCTCTCGCGCTACACGTGGCGCAGCCGCCTCCCCTACGACCTCGCCTTCGACGTGCGGGTGGTCACGGTCGACCGCCCGCGGGCGATGGAAGGCCGGGCGAGCGGCGAGCTGACCGGCTCCGGGCGCTGGCGCCTGTTCGAGGAGGACGGCGTCACCGCGGTCCTCTACGAGTGGGACGTCGCGACCACGCGCCCGTGGATGAACGCGCTCGCGCCGCTCCTGCGCCCCGCGTTCGCATGGAACCACGACTGGGTCATGCGGCAGGGCGGCGAGGGCCTGGCCCGGCGGCTCGGCGTGCCGCTGCTCGGCCGAACCTGACTACCGCGGCGCTGCGTGCACCGGCGCGCCGGCGGCCGCCCACCATCCGGATCGCCAGCAGCACGCCAACCGGCACCGTCGAGGCCAGCAGCCCCGTGCGCAGCCACGCCGACCCGGCGTCCGTTCCGGCGCCGAGCGCGTGGACCAGCCCGAGCGCGTAGACGACGATCGTGAGGCGGTGCATCCGCCGCCACAGGCGCGTGCCGATGCGCCGCCGGGCGTAGAACGACAGACCGAGCACGGCCGCCAGGTAGGCGGCGATGATGCCGAGGCCGGTGAACTCCGGCCGGTAGCGCATCGCGAACGGCACGGCGATGCCCCGGACGCCGGGGTTGAGCCAGGCGTCGCCGAGCAGGGTCACGCCGTGCACGGCGATCGCCACGAGCGCGATCAGCGCGGCGTGCTCGTGGAGCCCGCGCAGCTGGCGCGCGATCCCGGGGCCGCCCCGGACGCGACCCGCCATCATCAGCCCGAGGATCACGGACGCGCTGACGAGCAGCATGGCGACCACGCCGGCCGCGCGGGAGGCCAGCCACCAGCCGTAGTGGAGAGGGTCGACCGTCGTCATGCCGCCGCCGGAGCGCCGACGAAGCGACGGTGGTCGCCGGCGGCTATGCGGCGGACCGGCGGGCGCGGCAACGGCCCGGCCACCTCGGCCTCGCCGTC
>JAOPZQ010000359.1 GCA_025964075.1 Solirubrobacterales bacterium
GTCGAACCTGATCCAGCGCCAGTTCACGATGAACCTGGCCGAGGAGCGGGGCGAGCTCGAGCGCGCCGTCGTCGAGCTGAACGCCTACCTCGAGGAGCTGATCGCCGCCCGCCGGCTCGATCCGGGCAAGGACCTCGTCTCCGCGTTGATCGCCGCGCAGCCGGACGACGCCGCCGCCGCCCGATCGGGCGAGCCCGGACGGCGAGCGGGCGGCAATGCCGCGGGCGACGACCGCCTGAGCGAGGTCGAGCTCGTCAACCTGATCCTCGACGTGCTGATCGGCGGCGTCGACACGACGCAGAGCCAGCTCGCCCACGCGCTGCGTCTCCTGGCCGAGCATCCGGACCAGTGGCGCGCGCTGGCCGCCGACCCGGGGCTCGCGCCGGCCGCGGTCGAGGAGGCGCTGCGCTACGAGCCGATCACGCCGTTCACCGCGCGGGTCGTCCGCGAGGAGATCGCCTACCGGGAGGTCACGTTCCCGCCCGGGACCCTGCTCCTCCTCTCCGCCTTCAACGGCAACCGCGACCCGGCCGTCTACTCCGCGCCCGACGTCTTCGACATCACCGCCGACCGCGGCGGCGCGCGACCGCTCACGTTCGGCGCGGGGATCCACTACTGCCTCGGCGCCAACCTGGCGAAGGCCGAGCTCCAGGAGGCGCTCACCCACCTGCCCGCGCGGCTCGCGGACCTCGAGCTCGACGGCGAGCCGGAGTTCGGCTCGGTCCTGGGGATCTACGGGATGGAGCGCCTGCCGCTGCGGTTCCGGGCCGTCACCCCAGCAGGTCCTTAGCCGTCTTCACCAGGTTGTCGACGTTGATGCCGAGCTTGTCGAGGACGATCTCGCCGGGGGCCGAGGCGCCGAAGCGGTTGATGCCCACCGAGCGGTCGGCCCAGCGCTCCCAGCCCAGCGTGATGCCGGCCTCGATCGAGACCCGCGGCACCCCGGGAGGCAGCACCTCGTCGCGGTAGGCGCCGTCCTGCTGCTCGAACAGCTCCCAGCACGGGAACGAGACCACGCGCGTGGGGACGCCGTCGGCCTCGAGGCGATCGGCGGCGGCCATCGCGACCGAGACCTCCGAGCCCGTCCCGAGGAGGACGAGCCGGGCGGCGGCGGCGCCGGCCTCGCGCAGCACGTAGGCGCCGCGGGCAAGGCCCTTCGCGCTTCCGTACTTCGACTGGTCGAGCACCGGCAGGTTCTGCCGCGAGAGGATCAGCACCGCCGGACCGTCGAGGTCCTCGAGGATCGTGCGCCACCCCTGGGCCGTCTCGTTGGCGTCGGCGGGCCGGATCACCGTGAGCTCGGGGATCGCCCGGAGCGCCATGAAGTGCTCCACGGGCTGATGGGTCGGGCCGTCCTCGCCGAGGCCGACCGAGTCGTGCGTGTAGACGAACGTCGAGTGGAGGCCCATCAGCGCCGAGAGGCGGATCGGCGGGCGCATGTAGTCGGAGAACTGCAGGAACGTCGAGCCGAACGGCCTGACGATCCCGCCGTGGGCGGCCATGCCGTTGACCTCGGCGCCCATCGAGTGCTCGCGCACGCCGAAGAAGACGTTGCGCCCCGCGTGGCGGGCGTCGTAGATCTCCTCCTCCTCCCAGATCGTCTTCGTCGACTCGGTCAGGTCCGCGGCGCCGCCGACCATCGTCGGCACCTTCTCGCGGAAGGCCTCCATGACGACCTGGCCGGCGCTGCGGGTCGCGATCGCGTCCTTCTCCGCCGGATCGAACGTGGGAATGACGTCGTCGAGGCCCGGCTCGGGACGGGCGGACCAGGCGATGTCCCACTCGCGGGCGGCGTCCGGATTGGCCTCGCGCCACGTGGCGAACCGCGCCTCCCACGCCTCCTCGAGCTCGCGGCCGCGGTCCGTCTGGTCGAACGCCCCGTAGACGGCGTCGGGCACGTAGAAGTGCTTGTCCGGATCCCAGCCCAGGATCTCCTTCGTCGCCCGCACCTCGTCCTCGCCGAGCGGCGCGCCGTGCGCCTTCGAGGTGTTCTGCTTGTTGGGCGCCGGCCAGCCGATGATCGTGCGGCACCGGATCAGCGTCGGGCGCTCCTGCTCGTCGATGCCCGCCTGGATCGCCGCCGAGAGCTCGCTCAGGTCGTTGATGTCGTCGACGTGCAGCGTGTGCCACCGGTAGGCGCGGAAGCGCGCCTCGACGTCCTCGCCCTCGAAGGAGAGGGACGTCGGTCCGTCGAGCGAGATGTGGTTGTCGTCGTAGAGGTAGACGAGGCGGCCGAGCGCGAGGTGGCCGGCGAGCGAGGCCGACTCGGCGCTGATGCCCTCCATCAGGTCGCCGTCGGAGACGATCGCGAACGTCCGGTGGTCCATGACCTCCTCGCCGTAGCGCTCCCGGAGGAAGCGCTCGGCCATCGCCATCCCAACGCCGTTCGCGAACCCCTGCCCGAGCGGCCCCGTCGTCACCTCGACGCCGGGCGTCACGTGGACGCGGTCGCGCTCGGGGTGCCCCGGCGTCTTCGACCCCCACTGTCGGAACTGCTTGAGGTCGTCCATCGTCAGGTCGTAGCCGGAGAGGTGGAGCGCGGCGTAGAGGAGCATCGACGCGTGACCCGCGCTGAGCACGAAGCGGTCGCGGTCCGGCCACTCCGGGTTCTTCGGGTTGTGGCGCATGAACTTCGTGTACAGGAGGTACGCCGCCGGGGCGAGGGCCATCGGCGCGCCGGGATGACCGGAGTTGGCGTGCTGGACCGCGTCCATGGCCAGCGTCCGGATGGTGTCGATCGAAAGCTGCTCGACATCGGTCGTGGCGGCGGGCTGGGTGGCGGACATCGGTCCTCCGGGGTCGCGGGCGAGATGCTGGGAGTGAGGGTAGTGACAGCGCCCTCCGCGGGCTTGCCCGAGCCCCGCGGGAGGCGTTTTCCCCCCGGTTACCCAGGGCAGACTCACCCTCACATGCGGCTCCGCTCCCACGAGAAGGCCAAGGACGGGAACGCGGCGCGCGATAGCGTGACCGAGCGTCCCCTCGCCCCGCCCACCGAGCCCATGCTGCCGCCGCGCCACCGCCGCACGCAGGTGGAGTCGGTGTTCATGCGGCTGGTCGCGACCGCAGGCGTCGTCGGCATCTGCGTCGGACTCGCGGCGATCCTCGGCTCGCAGAACGTCGCCGGGTGGATCATCGGCCTCGTCGTCTCGCTGACCTCGGTGATCATCGCCGGGGTCCTGTGGTCGTCCCGGGAGCTCTGAGGAGCCCTACTTCGTCGGAGTCATCGCCTGCAGCACGACGCCGCCCTTGTCGTCCGTCATCTTGAACGTCACCTTGAGCTTCGAGTTGTCCGTCGCCGTGGCGACGCACGCGTAGAGCTTGTTCTTCTTCGGCTTGACCCCGCTGGGGCAGTCGACCTTCTTGATCTGGCTCGCCTTGACGCCGCGCGACGTCAGCTGCTGCTTGACGGCCTTCGAGGCCTTCTTGGTGTCGATCACCCGACCGCCGCAGCCGCCGAGGGCGACGACGAGCGCTGCCAGGGGAAGGACGGCCAACGTGGAACGGCGCTGCATGTCAGGGCTCCTCGGTCGAGTGGACGGCTACAGCATTGTCGGTACGAGCCCGGACCGCATCCGGGTAGGTAGCGGAGCTTCTGTAGGGTGCCGCCGGCATGACCGACGCCGTTCGGACGCCCGACGAGCTGCTCGCCGATCTTCCCGACTTCCCGTGGGCGCCTCGGTACACGCAGTACGAGGGCCTCCGCATGGCGCGCGTGGACGAGGGGGACGGCGCGCCGGTCGTCTTCCTCCACGGCGAGCCGACGTGGTCGTTCCTGTGGCGCAAGGTGATCCCCCCGGTGTTGGCGCGCGGTCACCGGTGCATCGCCCCCGACCTGGCTGGGTTCGGCCGCTCCGACAAGCCGCTCGACTTCGACTGGTACTCCTACGACCGCCACACGGCGGTCATCGGGGCGCTGTTCGAGGAGCTCGACCTGCGCGGCGCGACGGTGGTCGTACACGACTGGGGCGGGCCGATCGGACTCCGGATCGCCGTCGAGCAGCCCGAGCGCGTGGATCGCCTGGTCGTCCTCGACACCGGCCTGTTCACCGGGCACCAGCCGATGACCGATGCCTGGAAGGCCTTCCGCGACTTCGTCGAGCGGACCGAGGACCTGCCGGTCGGCTTCCTCGTCCGCGGCGCCTGCCACACGGATCCCGGCGACGACGTCATCGCCGCCTACGACGCGCCGTTCCCGAGCGTCGCCGCCAAGGCCGGCGCGCGGGCGTTCCCGCTGATGCTGCCGACGACCCCCGACGCCCCGGGCGCCGAGGCCGGCCAGCGCGTCCTCGAGGCCCTGCGGGGCGACACCCGACCGAAGCTCGTCCTGTGGGCGGACGGCGATCCGGTGATCCCGCTGAAGACCGGCCAGCGGTTCGCGGAGGCGCTGGGCACCGAGGTCGACCACGTGATCCCCGACGCGAGCCACTTCCTCCAGGAGGACCAGGGGCCGCGCATCGGGGCGCTCATCGCGGACTGGCTGGAGGAAAAAGGGGTCTGACCCCTTTTTCCGAAGGGGCCCCGGTGCGCGTTACGGGTTCAGCGCCTTCTGCTCGTCGCCGGCGGGCAGGCCCGGGTTGCTCTTCGACGCACGCAGCTCGTAGCCCGAGCGCGCGTTGTGGTCGATCGCGGTCAGCACCTGGTCGGCCTTGAGCGCGCGGGCGATCCCCTCGCGCCCGCGGCGCGGCAGGATGCTCAGGACCTTCGTGATCGCGCCGATCGAGCGCGGCACGAAGATGTCGAACCGCGGCTGCTTGAGCGCGCTGATGATCTCGTCGGCCACGTCTTCGGGCTTCACGGGCTTGACGCCGCGGGCCTCGGACAGGCCGGAGGCGAGCTCGGTCTGCACGACGCCCGGCATCACGCAGCCGACCTCGATCGCCGTGCCGCGGAGCTCCTGGCGGATCGCCTCGGACAGGCCGACGACGGCGTGCTTCGTCGCGCAGTAGGTCGCGCCGCCCGGGAACCCGGCCTTGCCGGCGGTCGAGGCGATGTTGATCAGGTGGCCGTGGCCGCGCTGGGTGAAGCGGTGGAGCGCCAGCTTCGAGCCGTAGATCACGCCGTGCACGTTGATGTCCACCTGCCGGATCGCCCACTCGTCCTCCTCGTCGAGGAACGGCGCCAGGTGCATGATCCCGGCGTTGTTGACGAGGACTTCGAGCGGGCCAAGCTTCTCCTCGGCCCGGTCCAGGAAGGCGGCGAACGAGTCCCGGTCGGTCACGTCCAGGGGCAGGCCGACGGACTCGCCGCCGAGCTTCGCCGCCTCGGCCGCCGCCAGCTCGCCGTCGAGGTCGCCGATCGCGACCTTCATGCCCTCACGGCTCATCGCGGTCGCGGTCGCGAGGCCGATCCCACGCGCACCGCCCGTCACCGCCGCGACGAGGCCGTACAGCGATCGGGGTTGCTTCGCCATGTCCGTTCTCCTCTCTGGAAGCCCTGCGGGTCGCGAGAGGCTAGTACAGGCGTACCCGCCGCTGCGGCGCCTCGCGGCCGCGCCACTAGACTCGCCCGTACAGATGTCCAAGTTTCTGCACGACGGCCACCGCATCGCCTACGAGGTCTACGGCGAGGGCCCGAACGTCACGGTGCTCCTCCCCGGCCTGCTGTTCTCCTCCCGCATGCAGGAGCCGCTCGCCCGCGCGCTCGCGGAGCGCGGGCACCGCGTGGTGACGATGGATCCGCTCGGCCACGGCGAGTCCGAGCGCCCGCCGGACATGTGGCGCTACTCGATGACGTCGTTCGGCGACCAGGTCGTCGGCCTGCTCGACCACCTGGAGATCGAGCAGGCGGTCGTCGGCGGCACGTCGCTGGGCGCGAACATCACGCTCGCGGTGGCGGCGCTCGCGCCGCAGCGCCTGCGGGGCATGGTGATCGAGATGCCGGTGCTCGACAACGCGCTGCTCGGCGCCGCGATCGCGTTCGCGCCCCTCCTCGTGGCGCTCACGTTCGGCGAGCCGGTCATGCGCCTCGTCCAGCGCGGCGTCAACCTGGTCCCCCGCGGCCGCGTGCCGTTCCTGCCCCGGCTCGGCCTCGACTGGCTCGGCCAGGACCCGAAGCCGAGCGCCGCGCTCCTCCAGGGGCTCTTCTTCGGCGAGGTCGCCCCGCACCGCTCCGTGCGGCGCACCTTCGAGGCGCCGACGCTGATCATCGGCCATCCGCGCGACCCGGTGCACCCCTTCTCGGACGCCGACATGCTCGCCCACGAGCTGCCGAACGCGCGGCTCGTGCACGCGAGCTCGATTCTCGAGCTGCGGATGACGCCGCAGCGGCTCACCGGCGTGATCGGCGACTTCGTCGACGAGTGCTGGTCGGGCGCCGCCGAACAGGTCCGGATCGCCCGCCGCCACCGGGCGGGCGCATGATCCCTTTCGGCTAACCTAGCCCGCCGATGGCCAGCCGGAAGGACGAGAAGGAGCAGCGGCGCAAGGAGCGTCTCGCCGCCGAGGAGGCGGCCAAGGCAGCCTCGTCGCGCCAGCAGCGCCTCCGGCTGTTCGGGGCTTTGGGACTGGCGATCGTGGCGGTGGTGGCCGTGGTGATCGCGATCTCGGCGAGCGGGAGCAGCGGGCCGAAGGGGCCGAGCGCCAGCGCGCTCAAGGGCATCAACCTGCCGGCGGTCAAGGACACGAACCTGGCCTCGGCCGCGAAGACGGCCGGGTGCGTCGTCCTCGACTACTCGAAGTTCTACGGCCCCCACGGATCGTCCCAGTCGGACCCGAACAACCTCTACACGCACGTCGGCGGCAACGTCAACTACAAGACCAACCCGCCGTCGTACGGGGACCACAACCCGTCGCCGGCCTCAGACGGCGACTACGTCGGGCAGGGCACGCCGAAGAAGGAGCAGCTCGTCCACTCGCTCGAGCACGGACGAGTCGAGCTCCAGTACAAGCCCGGGCTGCCGGCGGCCCAGGTGAAGCAGCTCGAGACGTACTTCGCGAAGGAGCAGGACGGCAAGTTCGCGCCGTCGCAATACCTCCTGCTGTTCCAGAACGAGACGAAGATGCCCTACGCGGTCGCCGAGGTCGCGTGGGCGCACATCCTCGGTTGCAAGACGTTCAACCCGAGCATCTTCGACGCGATCCGGGCCTTCCGGATCAAGTACTCCTTCCAGGGCCCCGAGAAGCAGTTCGTCGGCCCGGAGTAGCCCGCCGCAATTCGCCGACCGCGACTTTTCGCGGGGCGGCGAGTTCCGTACCCTCGAACAGTCGCTCACGCCGGGCGCGGACGCGGGCGTGAGCCCGAGGACGCCCGTGGCTGCCCGTCTCTTCGTCGTCATCTGCGCAGCGCTTCTGTGCGCCCTCGCCGGGGGGGCGGCGTCCTCCGCGGCCGCGACCGGTCCGCGGGCGAGCGACTTCGAGGCGGCGGTCGCGCTCCCCGCGGCGCACTCCGCCGCCGCGGGCGCCTTCGTCACGCCGACCCGGCGTGCGCCCCGGCGGTTCGACCTCGTCGGCTTCCGCTGGCGGGGCGACGCCGGCACCGTGTCCGTCCGCGTCCGGCGCCCGGGCGGGTGGAGCGCCTGGCTCGATCTCGACGCGACGGGCTCGGGGCCCCAGGGGCTGCGGGAGAGCGAGCCCGCGTGGTCGGGCGGCGCCGACGCCTACCAGCTCCGCATGACCCGGCGCGCACGGGCGATCCGCGCGCATTTCGTCCTCGTCACCGGCGGTCGTCGCATCGCGCGGGCGCGCGCGGCCAAGGGATCGACGGGCGCGCCGACGATCGTCCCCCGCTCGTCGTGGGACCCGGCGAACCAGTGCCCGCCGCGCGTCGCGCCGAGTTACGGCAAGGTCGACATGGCGTTCGTCCACAACACCGTCACCGCGAACGACTACGCGGCCGCCGACACGGCCGCGATCGTCCTCGCGATCTGCCGCTACCACCGCAACTCCAACGGCTGGAACGACATCGGCTACAACTTCCTCGTCGACCGCTACGGCCAGGTGTTCGAGGGCCGCGCCGGCGGGATCGACCAGCCGGTGATCGGCGCGCAGGCCCAGGGCTACAACCGCTTCTCGACGGGTGTCTCGGCGATCGGGACCTACTCGACGGTGCCGTTCCCCGACCCGGGCGTCCAGGCGCTCTCGCGGCTCCTCGGCTGGAAGCTCACGATCGGAGCCACGCCGACACAGGGCACGATCGTCGAGACCTCGGGCGGCGGGAGCCTCAACCGCTACCCCGCGGGCGCTGCCGTGTCGCTCAACCGGATCGCCGGCCACCGCGACGGCGACGCGACCGATTGCCCGGTCAACGCTCTCTACGCCCAGCTCGCGACGATCCGGTCGCTCGCCGCGGCCGCCGCGCC
>JAOPZQ010000361.1 GCA_025964075.1 Solirubrobacterales bacterium
TCCACGCTCGCGTCGGCGAGTGGGATCTCCTCGATGTACCCCTTCACGAACTCGACGTTCTCGACTCCCGCGTCGGCCGCGTTCCGCCGGGCGAGCGCGAGCATCTCGTCGGTCATATCGAGGCCGATGGCCTTGCCGCTCGGCCCGACGCGCCCCGCGCTGATGAGGACGTCGGCGCCGGCGCCCGACCCCAGGTCGAGGACGGTCTCGCCGTCGTGGAGGTCGGCGACGGCGGTGGGCACGCCGCAGCCGAGAGAGGCATACAGGGCGGCGTCGGGTGCGCCTTCGGCGTCGGCGCCGTACAGCGCGCCGCCGAACGCGGCGTCGTCGGGACTGTACGCCGGCGCGTCGCCGCAGCAGCGATCCTGCACAACGCTCGCGCCGCAGCAGGCGCCGGCGTCGGGCTCCGCCACGCGGCGCGCCGCCGCGGCGTAGCGGTCGCGCACCAGCTCGCGGATGTCGGTCAGGTCAGCCATGTCGAGAGCTCCTCGAGGGCGTCGGGGATGACGTAGTAGTAGGCCCACAGTCCCTGGCGCTCGGAGTCGACGATGCCGGCCTCCCGGAGCTTCTTCAGGTGGTGCGAGAGCGTGGGCTGGGAGATGTCGAAGAGGGGGACGAGCTCGCAGACGCACACCTTGCCGGCATGCCGGCGGAGCACGTCGACGAGCTGCAGCCGTACGGGATCGCCGAGGGCCTTCGCCACCTCGGCCATGCGGACGGCGTGCTCGCGCTCGACGTCCGGATAGACGACGGGCTCGCAGCAGCGCTCGCCCGCCGCTCGCTTCTGCTTGGGGGCCAGCGGCAGATCGATGGGCATCGATGTACTTCTATCGATTGAATCGACGATTGTCAATCCTTATACTCGTCGCCGTGCGCGCCGCGGTGATCACCGACATCCACGGCAACCTCGGCGCGCTCGAGGCCGTGCTCGCGCATCTCGACGACCTGGCCGTGGACGCGACCTACTGTGGCGGCGACCTCGTGGGCTACGGGCCGAACCCGAACGAGGTGTGCGCGCTGATCCGGGAGCGCGGCGTCCCGACGATCTACGGCAACTACGACTACGCGATCGGGCGCGACCTCGAGGACTGCGGCTGCGCGTACGTGACCCAGCACGATCGGGAGCTCGGGCAGCTGTCGGTGCAGTGGACGCTGAACCAGACCGACCAGGCCTCGAAGGACTTCATGCGCGGGCTGCCGTTCGACCTGCGGTTCGCGCTCGGCGCGAGGCGCGTGCGCCTCGTGCACGGCTCGCCCCGCAAGGTCAACGAGTACCTGTTCGAGGACAAGCCGGCGAAGACGTTCGAACGGATCGCCGCGGGCGCCGATTGCGACGTGCTCGTCTTCGGGCACACGCACAAGCCGTGGATCCACGAGTACGGCGGCGTGCTGTTCGTCAACTGCGGTTCCGTCGGCAAGCCGAAGGACGGCGACCCCCGCGCCGCCTTCGCGCTGCTCGAGGCGACCGACCACGGCGTGAGCGCGTCGATCGGGCGCGTCCCCTACGACGCGGACGCCGTCGCGCGGGAGGTCGTCGCCGCCGGGCTCCCGGGCGAGTACGCCGAGAAGCTCGTGCTCGCCGCGTGACGAGGCAGAACGGGCGATGGACCGATCTCTGACGCTGTGGCGGCGCGCGCTCGCCGAGGCGCTCGCCGCGTTCGCGCTCGTGTTCGCCGGCTGCGGCGCGATCGTCGCCGACGCGCGCTACCACGGGGCGCTCGGCTCGGTCGGCGTGTCGCTCGTCTTCGGGCTCGTGATCATGGTCATGGTCTACGCGACGGGTCACCTGTCCGGCGCGCACATCAACCCGTCCGTGACGTTGGCGTTCACGCTCACGCGGCACTTCCCGGCCCGCGAGGCCGCCGCGTACATCGCCGGTCAGGTCGCCGGCGCGATCGCCGGGGCGCTCGCCCTCCTCGCGGTGTGGACCGACAAGCCCGCCCATCTGGGCGCCACGGTTCCGACGGTCGGCGTCGGGAGCGCGTTCGTCTACGAGGCGGTGCTGACCGCGTTCCTGATGTTCGTGATCATGGCGGTGGCCACCGACACCCGGGCGGTGGGCGGCGCGGCCGCGATCGCGATCGGAGGGACGATCGGTCTCGACGCGCTGTTTGGCGGGGCCGTGACCGGCGCGTCGATGAACCCGGCGCGGTCCTTGGGGCCGGCGCTCGTCGCCGGCGAGTGGCACGACCTGTGGCTCTACATCGCCGCGCCGATCGCCGGCGCGGCGCTCGGCGCGCTCGCCTACCAGCTCGTCCGCGGCGAGCCGGTCAGCGACGGAAGCGCACGGTCACCTTCCGGCTGAGCGCGCGGCCGCCGCTGGCCGGGAGGAACCGCACGGTCACCGTGACCTTGCCGGCCTTCCGCGCGCGCAGCTGCAGGGTCACGGTGGCCGCCGCGTGGACCGTCGCGTGCGCGGTCGTGATGTGCGCGGCGCTGGCCCGGACCGTCCCCGGCGCCGGGGCCTTGACCTTGAGCGTCGCCCGGAAGCGCTTGAGCAGCTTCACCGCGACGGAGAGGCGAGGGCCGGACGGGGTCGTGTCCTTGCTGTTGTCGCTCGGCGGCGCGACCGGCTTCTGCTTCGGCGGCGTCACAGTCGTCAGCGGGGGCGGCTGGCGCGTGAGGACGAACGCGTCGGGACGGTCGTTGGCGTCGCCGAAGAACAGGTCGGAAGCGTCGGAGATGAAGGCGATCCTCCCGCCGTCGGCGCTGATCGTCGGCGCGCCGGCGACGTCGCCCTGCGAGTCGGCGCCGCCTGCGGCCCGAGTGGCGCGCTCGATCGTGTTGGTCGTCAGGTCGAGCACGTAGAGGTCGCGGTGGTTGGCGACCGCGCGCGGGGGGCCCGCGAGGTTGATTCCCGGAAGCAGGTACGTCGTGCGCTCGGTGGCGAAGACGATGTGGGTCGCGTCGCCCGACAGGGCTGCCTGCTCGAGGGGGAAGCTCGCCTCGGGGTTGCCCTGGGCCTCGCGCGAGAGCTCGCGGGTGCCCTGCTTGCGCGAGACCCCGGGGGCCATGCTCGTCATGTAGAGGTCGAGGCCGCCGCCGGTCGTCGTGTTCGGCCGCGGGCCGGCTCCCGTGAGGAAGACGACGGTGCGGCCGTCGGCCGAGAGCGAGGGCAGCAGCGATCCGATGCCGGCCTGACCGTCCTCCGTCGCGGTGAGTGGCCCGTAGCACGGGCCGAGGGCGGCGGGGTCGGGGCCGACCCGGGTCCCCGGGGCGCAGCCCGGGTCGTCGAGATCGACCGGGCCGGTGATGCGGCGCGTGCGCGCGCCGGCGCCGTCCGCGATGCGACGCCACAGGTAGTAGTAGGTCGAGTCGTCCTGGACCTCTCCCGGCAGGAACGTCGTCTGCTCGGGGGCGTTCTGGCTCGTCCACGCGACCGTGGTCCCGTCGGCGCTGATCCCCGCGGGACCGGTGCCGCCACCGGCGGGCCCGCCACCCGTGGCCGCCCGCGACACCAGCGTCGTCGTCTGCGCCTGCCGGTCGCGCACCCAGACCTGGAACGCCGGCGTGGTCGCCCCGGCCTGCGCCGGCAGGTCGGAGGCGGCGACGGTGTGGAAGACGACCATCCGGCCGTCGCCCGAGATCGACGCCCCGCCCGTGAGGTCGGCGCCGGAGTCGAGCCCCGGCGTGTCAGGGGTGGGCTTCTCGTAGGTCGCGGCCGCGCCCGAGCCGTCCCGCGCCGACACGAGGTCGTAGGCGCCGGGGTCGTTCGGCTGGAGGAACATGTCGCGGACGTAGACGTCGACGGCGCCGTTGGTGTCCGTGGGCACGAGCGCCTGCGCCGTCGAGAACGCGACGAACCGACCGTCGGCGCTGATCGACGGTCGCTGGGCGCCACGCGTGAGCAGCGAGTCGTCGGCCTCGGAGTGCACGTCGCCCGAGGCGACGATCTGGAGGGTCCCGGTCTGGAGGTCCCGGCGGAAGATCCCGCCGACGCGGTAGGCGCCCGGCGGGTCGGGGTCGTCGTCGGCGAAGAAGTTCCGGGCCCGCGTCGAGAACGCGACGTAACGGCCGTTCCCCGAGACGGCCGCGAACGTGGAGGCGTCGTCCCCCTGCTCGTCGCGGACGGGGTCGGCGGAGACGATGTCGGCGCCGTTCACCGCCGCAGCGCTGCCGTAGGCGGCGCGGCCCGGAGACGGCACCGCCAGGAGGAGCGCGCCGGCCGCGACGAGGAGCACGCGCCTCACGGGACCCGCACCACCCTGCGCACGCGCTCGTGGTTCCCCGCCTTGTCGCTGACCTGCACGACGATCGTGTAGCGCCCCGGCCGCCCGTAGGCGTGCCGAGCGCGTGCCGAGCGGGCGCGCCTCCCGTCGCCGAACGACACGCGGAGCGTCGAGCTCCGCACGCCGGACGCGCCGTCGCGGACCACCAGGCGCACCGAGCGCCCGCTCCGGCGGACCGTGACCGCGGGCGCGTGGCGGTCGACGCGAACCGTGGCCGCGTCGCTCTCCGCCTGCTGGCCGAGCCGGTCGCTGGCGATCACCCGCACCACGTGCTTGCCGTCGGGGAGGTCGCTGGGCCCGAGCGTCGCGTGCGTGGTCGTGAGGTTGTCGACCGCGTCCTGGTCGTCGACCGTGATCGAGTACGTGGTGCCGCCGATCGCGTTCTGCGCGTCGTCCCACGTCAGGTTCACGCGCTTGGCGCGCGTCCAGCCGATCGGCGTCTGGGCGACGAACGGCAGCGGCGCCGCGTCGATGGCCGTGGCCGCGATCTCCTGCACGCCGCCGTCGCCCTGCCGGAACGCGATCGCCGCGTCGCCGACGCCCGATCCGGCCAGGCGCACCTCCGACACCGCGCCCCCGTCGTTCGACGCGACCCGCGTCATGGTGCCGACGCCGCCGGCCGTGACCTCGTGGACCGCCACCGCGCCGCTCTCGTTCCACGCCTGGCTCGCGGCGCCGCCCTCGGTCACGTCGACCTGCGGCGTCGCGGCCCCGACGAGGCTGCCGTCGTCGAGCCGCTCGGTCGCGTTGACTCCGCCGTTGTCGCCGCCGCCGAGCCACGATCCGGAACCGAGGCCGAAGCCGACGGCGAAGCCGCCCTGGCGCTGAACGCTGACCGACAGCGCGCCGGGGATCGTGCCCGCGACCGGGGTGCCGTCGACCAGACGCGCCGCGGCGAAGTGGCCGCTGTTGTTGTCGGAGGACTCGGGGATGGTCGCCGCCATGACGCGGGGCTGCGTGAGCGCCCCGCCCGCGCCGGGCTGCTGGCGAAACGCGACGGCGCCCTGTCCGAAGCCGCTCTCGGAGAGCGCGAGCTCGTCGGCCGCGCCGCGCAGCGGCATCCCGCCCCACGTCTGCGGGCTCACCAGCAGCGGGACGCTCACCGACGGGCCGAAGATCCGCCGCGCCCAGACGCGGTCGACGAAGTCGTCGTCCGGCTCGTCGAAGGCGACGAGGCCGTTGCCCGTGACGTCGATCCCGATCTTCGGCGCGTTCGCCGCGCTCGCCCGCGGCACGGGCTGGTTGCGGTTGCGGTTCGCCAGCGCCGAGATCGGGGTCCAGAAGGCGCCGTCGTAGCGGGCCATCCGGAGATCCGCGCCGACGTAGCCCGGCGGGAGGCCGGTGCCGGTCGGATTCGTCTCGACGCGGTAGACGAGGTAGGCCTGGCCGCCGTCGTTCATCGCCAGCGACGGGTAGGTGGCGCTTGCCCGGCCGATGTCCTGGTCGACGGGCAGCGGCGTCTGGAAGGTGCGCGCACCGGGGTCGAGCGACGCCGACCACAGCGCGTCGACGCTCGGGCTGAACGGCTGCACCCAGGTGACGACGAGGCGTCCGCCGTCGCCGGCGCCGATCGTCGGCCACGACGAGTCGAACGCCTGTCCGACGTCGACCTGCCGGGGCCGGAGCCACGTGCCGCCCACGAACTGGGCGGCATAGACGTGGATGTGACCGTCCCCCGCGCGCTTGCGGTAGACGAGGCCGCCCGAGCCGTCGCCGGCCATCGCGACGCCGTCGAGCGCGACGATGCTCGAGCTCGGCCCGTCGAGCGTCTGGACGGGGAGCAGCGCGCCGCGCGCGGGCGCGGCCAGCAGCAGGATCACGGCAAGCGAAAGCAGGGCGGCACGCCGCACGGGCCCACCCTCACGGGTGCCGGGTTCTGACAGGTGAACAGGGGGTGAACGTGCTCCCGAGGTCCTCGTTCACCACTTCGTATCCAAACGTTCTCCACCTGAACACGTCGTGTTCACCTTGTACGGGGTCGCCGCACCGGAGACTGACGGCGCGCGCACTTGGGGGGCGCACTGGGACCTGCCCGCGAATAGGAGTGACACGGATCGTGAAGCGACGCACAGTCATCTACGCCTGCGTAATCGCGGGCGCCCTCGCCATCGGCGTTGCCGTGGCGGCAGCGAAGACGACCCTCACGATGAGCGGGTCGACGTCGGTCGCGCCGCTGGCACGCGCGTTGGCGACGAAGTACGTGGGCGTGACCCACCACACGGTCGGCTTTCGCATCGCGGAAGGTCAGTCGGACATCGGGATCAACGACGTCGCTCACGGCCGGGTGACGATCGGCAACTCCTCCCGCGACCCGCTTCCCTCGGACCCGCACGGGCTCACGTTCACACCCGTCGCCCGCGACGCGGTGTGCGTCATCACCAACCCGAGCAACGCGCTCGGCGGCCTGTCCCAGGCACAGATCCAGTCGATCTTCTCGGGCCAGGTCCGCAACTGGAGCGACATCCCCGGCGCGCACGTGAGCGGCCCGATCGACCTCGTCACGCGTAGCGGCGCCTCGGGTACGGCGGACGCGTTCCAGAACATCTTCCTCGGACCCAGCCTGCACCCCGCGACGAGCGCGGCGCAGAAGTCGAGCAACGGCCTCGTGCAGAACACCGTCGCCCACGACAAGTCGGCGATCGGGTACGTCTCGCTCGACTTCGTGAACGGCGTGCACCCCGTCGCCTACAAGGGCGTCGCGTGCAACCTGCGCAACGCGAAGTCCGGCACCTACGGCGGCACGCGCAACTTCTACATGGTGACCCGTGGCGCGCCGAAGGGCGCCGCGAAGAAGTTCATCAAGTGGGTCCGTTCGAACGCGGCGGCGCGGGCGATCGTCTCGACGCACTGGGTCCCGCTCCACTGATGTCAGCGGCCGGACGAATCACCGGGCCTCCGTTCCGGTGAGCCTGGATGGCGAGTGGAGGCCACCGATGATGGCCGCATTGCGCCGGCCGTGGCCGGACCGTCGCGCCGAGCGTACGCTCGGCGCGACGGTCCGGCCACGGCCGGCGCAATGCGGCCATCATCGGTGGCCTCC
>JAOPZQ010000377.1 GCA_025964075.1 Solirubrobacterales bacterium
CGGGCGCCGGTTGCACAGCGGCGGGCGCCGACCGACGGTATTGCCCGACGGGCGTCCCACGGGCGCCCTGCATACGCCCGTGGTGTCGGGCGTCAAACCCGAAGGAGCCGGCCCGCCGGGATCGTACCCCGCATTTTCGGCCTGGGCTACGATTGGCCGGCCTTCGCATCCGCGAGCTTTCCGGTCCCTCTGTGAGCCCAGAAGACACCAAGACCGCCCCTCCTAGTCACGGTGACGTGCTCACGGCGATCTCGGATGGGATGGTGGCGCTGCTGAAGGAGTTCTACGGGCGCGGGCCGACGCGCACGAAGTCCTACTACGAGGACGACCTCGTCGTCTGTGTGCTGCGCGGTGGCTTCTCACGGGTGGAGCAGACGCTGCTCGAAGGCGGTCGCGGTCCGGCGGTCATCCAGCAGCGGATGGAGTTCCAGGAGCTCATGCGTGGGCGATTCGAAGCCGTGATCTCGCGTGCGACCGGCCGGCGGGTGATCGGGTTCATGAGCGGAAACCAGCAGCACCCGGACATGATGTGCGAGGTGTTCATCCTCGCGCCCACCAATCTCGTCGACGGCCACGAGATCGAGGCGAGCGAACCGCCCTTTCCCCCCGCTTGACGGCGGCCGCGGCAGGCTGGCAGACGCCGTGCGACGGGGCGTGCACGGGCTCTCGTCCGCTTGACCTGCCGAGTAATCTTGGTCTCGGAGGGCATCCATTGTGAGGTCGGCCCACAGCGGGCGGGCAGCGCGACCTGACTTCCGCGGGTCCACTCACCCCCGGGAGGTCAACATGTCCGAAGCGCCGGTTCTGCCCGACTCGATCACCAGTCGAGCGGATCCCCTACGGCCGGTGTTCGCCCTTTCGCGGACGAACGGCGATCCGGACGCTGCCTGGATCCGCGTGGCCGGTGAACTCGATTTCGCTCGGGCGCAGAAGCTGGAGGACACGCTGCGCGAGTCCCTCATGCAGGCGCGGCTGGTCGTGCTCGACCTGCGCCAGCTGGTGTTCATCGACAGCTCCGGTGTGCACGCGATCGTCAACGCCAGCATCCGCGCTCGCCAGGTCGGCCGCCGGCTGGTGCTCCTGCGCGGCCCCCCGAACCTCGACCACCTGTTCACGCTCACCGGCACCCGCGACGACGTCGAGATCGGCGACGTCGACGCGCTCCCCGCGCCGACGCGACGGCTTCTGTGACTCGCCCAAGAGCATCTCGCTCATGAGTGCCTCCGCCGCGCTGCGGGCCGCCGCGGAGACGATCCCGATCGAACACGAGACGTCCGATCGCGTCGTGCGGACGATCGTATTCGCCGTGCCGCCGGCGGCTCTCGCAGCGGCGGGCTGGCTGGCCTGGGGCGGAACCCTGCACTGGCAGGACCTGCTCGTGCTCTCCATCACCTACACGCTCACCGGGCTGGGCATCACCGTCGGCTATCACCGGCTGTTCACCCACCGGAGCTTCAAGACCACCCGCACGATGCGGGTGGTGCTGGCCGTCCTCGGCTCGATGGCGGTGGAGGGTCCCGTGGTCGAATGGGTCGCCACCCACCGCAAGCACCATCGCTTCTCGGATCATCCCGGCGACCCCCACAGCCCCCACGTCGACCACGCGCCGGGTTGGCGCGGGACGCTGCGCGGACTCGCGCACGCGCATGTCGGCTGGATGCTCCGCGGCAAGGACATGGCAAACCCGGGGCGCTATGCCAAGGACCTGCTCGCCGATGGCGACATGCGCCTCATCAGCCGCACCTTCCCCCTCTGGGTGCTGGTCGGGCTCGCCGTGCCGTTCGGCCTCGGCGTCGCGTTGACCGGCGCGCTCGCCGGCGGGCTCACCGGACTGCTGTGGGGTGGAGTAGTGCGCGTGTTCCTCTTGCATCACGCGACGTTCAGCATCAACTCGCTCTGCCACTCCTTCGGCCGGCGACCGTTCTCCACCGGCGATGAGTCCCGCAACCTCGCGTGGCTCGCGCCGCTCGCCTTGGGCGAGGCCTGGCACAACAACCACCATGCCTTCCCGACCTCAGCTCGCCACGGACTCGGCCGCTGGCAGCTCGACCCCGGCGCCTGGCTCATCACTGGCCTGGAGCGCTCCCGCCTCGCGTGGGACGTCATCCGGATCAGCCCGACACGCCAACAAGCGAAACGCGGGCCAGGGGGTAGCGGCTGAGCAGCGCAGCCGGCGATGGCCGTTCGAGCCATGACCTGGGCGGCGCTCGTGTCCGGCGACAACGGTTTTCACGACGATCCTGGGATTGAGCTTCGCGCTGGTTCCTGCGCTCGTGGTCTCGTTCTACGCCTCCGCCCGGAGCCTGCAGATCGGTCTCGCCGTCGAGGTGATCGCGATCACGTCCGTCGCTGCCAACCTCGCCGCGATCCTCGGCGGCATCCTCGTCTTCGGGGAGCCCGTCGGGTCAGGCGCCGTCGGGATCAGCGCCCGGCTGCTCGCCTTCTGCCTCGTGATCGCGGGCGCGGCACTCATGCCCGCCCCGCTACGCGTCACCTCGGGCCTTCCCCCCAACAAGCCGTGAGGGCGCGCGAGCGCGGGGCTCTCGCTGACGACGACCGGCTTCGAGCCGGTTAGGCATGACGGCGCTTCAGAACAGCCGGCGCAGCACGCTCCCTACGCCGGTGAGCAGGCCCTTGAGCAAGCCGAAGACGCCGGCCAGCAGGCCGGCGACGGCGGCTCCCAGACCGCGGAGCACGCCCATGGCGCTAGCGCCCTCGCCGCGCGAGACGGCCCTTGGCCGACCGGCCCGCGCCCCTCCCGCGGGCCGCCTTGCCCTTCGCGACGGCCGAGCGGTTCCCGGTCAGCCTGCCGAAGGCCTCGAGCGCGCGGCCGGCGATCCTGTCGATGCCGCCCCTGATCGTGTCCTGTGGCGCCGATCTCATTATCCGAATCCTCCGTTCACTCAGCACCCACACCGCTCGCTGGCGGCCTTGAACTCACGAACCGCTCCTGGGCACCGCGCGCGGGTGCGCGAGACGTGCGGCTATCACGGTCATCCCGCTTGCGCCGGCGCCGGCGGACGAGCGCGCAGATTGCCACGACCACGAGAGCGATGAGTCCCGCAACGGGGGTCAGTAGGAGTGCGACGACCATCCCAAGCGCGACGGCGACGCCAAGCGTCGCCACCAGCCACCAGAAGCCGAAGCCGCGCTCCCTGTCGGGCGCAAACAGGTCGCCAACCCATCTCAGCGGCGCCGGCAGATGCTTCGCCACCCAGCGCAGCATGAGCCACCGAACTATTGGCCGCAACGGGGCCCGCAGCCGCTTGGCGACCCAGCGCACCAGACCCGACAGCTTGCGGCCGAGCCAACGCAGCGGCGCAAGCAGACGCGAGCCCCGCCTGCCCGACTCGTCATGCTGCTGCTCTGGCGTCGCGGCGCTCTGGGGCTCCATCCTCGCCCCCCGCGTCAGGCCGGGTGCTCCTCGTGCTCGCCGGCCTCCGGCTCTTGCCGCCCTTCGCCGCCCTCCGGCTCTTCCCCTTCGCCGGCCTGAGGCTCTTCCCCTTCGCCGGCCCCCGGCTCTTCCCCTTCGCCGGCCTGAGGCTCTTCGGACTCGCCCTCACGGCCCTCCTCTTCGCCCTCCTGCTCACGCCGTTCTTCTTCGACCGCGTCCTCGTGGCTCGTGACGATCTGGCCGCCTTC
>JAOPZQ010000390.1 GCA_025964075.1 Solirubrobacterales bacterium
CGGCCTCCACGGGCTTCCGCGGGTCGGCGTCGGCCTCGACGCGCCGGCCGGCGGGGCGGGCGCGCTGCCGGCCGAGCCGGACGGCGAGCATCCCGCGCTCGTCCTCTACACCTCCGGCACCACCGGACCGCCGAAGGGCGCGGTGATCCCGCGCCGGGCGATCGCGGCCAACCTCGACGCGCTCGCCGCGGCGTGGGACTGGACCGCCGACGATCGGCTCGTCCATTCGCTGCCGCTCTTCCACGTGCACGGGCTGGTCCTCGGCGTGCTCGGCCCGCTGCGCCTGGGCTGCGACCTCCACCACACGGGCCGCTTCGCGCCGGCCGCGATCGCCGCCGCCTTCGCCGCCGGCGGGACGCTGATGTTCGGCGTGCCGACGATGTACCACCGGCTCGGCGCGGACGCCGAGGCGGACCCCGCCGTCGCGGCGGCTCTGCGCCGCGCGCGCCTCCTCGTCTCGGGCTCGGCGCCGCTGCCGGCGGTCGACCATGCGCGCATCGAGCGCGCCACCGGCCAGCGGATCGCCGAGCGCTACGGCCTCACCGAGACGCTCATCGTCACCGCGGTGCGCGCGAGCGACGCGCGCGGGGCGGGTGGCGTCGGCCGGCCGCTCGGCGGCGTCGACGTCCGGCTGCTCGACGACGACGGCGTTCCCCTCGGCGACGCTGACGGCGAGACGATCGGCGAGGTCGCCGTCCGCGGGCCGAACGTGTTCCTCGGCTACCGCAACCGGCCGGAGGACACCGCCGCCGCCCTGCGCGACGGCTGGTTCCACACGGGCGACCTCGCCACGCGCGACCCCGACGGGACGCTGCGCATCGTCGGGCGCCGGGCCACCGACCTGATCAAGAGCGGCGGGTACAAGATCGGCGCCGGAGAGATCGAGGCGGCGCTGCTCGAGCACCCGGCCGTCGCCGAGGCGGCGGTCACCGGGGAGCCCGACGACGACCTCGGCGAACGGGTCGTCGCCTGGGTCGTTCGCGACGGCGCCGTGCAGGAGAGCGAGCTCGTCGACCACGTGGCCACCGTGCTCGCGCCGCACAAGCGCCCGCGCGAGGTGCGCTTTCTCGACGCGCTGCCGCGCAACGCGATGGGGAAGGTGCGCAAGACCGAGCTGCGCCGCTGATCCCGGGCCCCGGCGACGTGCCGCCCCGCGGCGCGCGAGCCGCCCGACGGGGTCACCCGAGCTCAGCCGGTCTGCGACTGCGCGCCGAGCAGCGTGACCTCGCTGATCGTCGCGTGCGTGCTGCCCGCCGGCAGCGAGGTGATCCACACGAGGTAGTACTCGAACTTGTTCGTGCCGGCCCCGCCCAACCCGATCGCCGACTGCGCGGAGCCCACGGACCCCTGCGCGACGAGCTGCCAGCCGTTGCCGGGCATCGGCCCGCTCGGATAGCTCGCGTTGCCGTAGATCGACACGCCCCACCCCGGGGTCGAGGTGGCGATCTCGATCGCTCGGAGGTTCACCTCGGCGCCGGCGTCGACGAACAGCCCGACGCCCGACTTGCCGAGGCCGTTCGGGTAGTCCGCCGTGCTCCACGACGTGCCCAGGTTGCGGTCGATGGCGCTGCGGACGTCGCCCGGGTTCTCGTGGCCGTCGCCGAACGGGTCGTAGTCGATCGCGTTCGTCGGTGAGAAGCCCTTCGCGTAGCGCTGGCTCTGGTCCGGCGGGCGCTTGGGAGTGGTCTTCACCCGCTTGGGGGCCGTCGTCTGGGTCCCGCCCTGGTTCGTGCCGGCGCCGGCGTTCGAGGCGCCGCTCGACCCGCCGCCCGTGCCGTTCGTCGCCCCGGCGTTCGCCGCCGCGGGCGTGCTCCCGCCCCGGGGATGGACGACCACGGGAATGAGGGGCGGCGCCTTGCCGGTCGTCCTGCCCTTGCCGGTGGGCGGGGTCGTCGTGCCCGTCGTGGTGCCGGCGGGGGGCGGCTGCGTGCTCGCGGAGGCCGTCGTCGGCGCGGCCGGCGACGCCGGAGGCTTCTCCGCGAGGATGCGACTGCTCTGGTTGTTCGCGTCGTCGCGCAACGCGACGTACGCGAGCGCGGACCCAGCGCCGGCGAGCGCGATCACGCCCGTGACCACCAGCGCCGCCAGACGCAGCGTCCAGCGCCCACGGCCCGGCTGGCGCTCGCCGCACTCGAGGCACCACTCCTGGACGTCGGCGATCTCGGATCCGCAGTGCGCGCAGGTCCGCGGGGTCGGAGGAGCCGGCGGCGCCTCCACGCCTGTGCGCTCGTCGAGCAGCATCCCGCAATGGTAGAGACGATCCCCGAGGGAGCGCGGCGGCGCCCGCCCACGTCGCGAACCGCCCGTAGAGTGAACGGCGGTGCCCCGACCGCTCCTGCGCGCCGGCTACCGGCTCGCGTACTTCGTCCTGTCCACGACGTGGTGGGTCCTCGGCCGTGCGCCCGGCGGGGTCAAGTGCGTGATCCTCCGCGGCGACGAGGTGCTCCTCGTCCGCCACACGTACGGCCCGAACCGCTGGGAGCTCCCCGGCGGCGGGCGCCACCGCGGCGAGGAGCCGGCCGCCGCCGCCCGGCGCGAGACGCGCGAGGAGCTCGGTGCCGACGTGCCGGAGTGGACGACGCTCGGCGCGCTCGAGACCAGCGTCGGCCGCGCCAACGCCACCCTCTACCCGTTCCTCGCCCGCGTCGAGGACCTCGACCCCGTGCGGGACGACGTGGAGATCGCCGAGGCGCGGTTCTTCCGCCTCGACGCCCTCCCGACCCCGGTCGGGGACGATGTCCCGCGGATCCTCGAGCGAGTGCCGACGTAGCACGAATCCGGTCACTTCAGCCGCGCGAGATCGAGGGCGCCGAAGCCGAAGTACGGGTCCCGGCCGGCGGGCTCGGCGTCGACCACGGTCGCGTCGAGGTCGTCGCGGATCGTCGCCGCGCTCGAGCGCCGGTGCAGGCCCCACAGGAGCGCCGCGGCGCCCGCGACGTGCGGCGTCGCCATCGATGTCCCCGAGAAGCGGACGTAGCCGCCGCCGCGCTTCGTCGAGAGCACCTGGACCCCCGGTGCGGCGATCTCGACCTTGGCGTTCGCGTTGGAGAAGCCCGCGTGGCCGCCGGCGTCGTCGACCGCCGCCACCGAGACCACCTCCGGATACCCGGACGGGTACTCGATCGCCGCGCTGCCGTCGTTGCCCGCGGCGGCGACGAGCACGGAGCCCGAGCGGCCGCCGTTCGCCCATGCCTCGTGCACCGCGGCGGCGAGCGTCGTCGACCCCGGCCCCCCGAGGCTCAGCGAGATCACCTTCGCGCCGCGGTCGTGCACCCAGCGGATGCAGCTCGCGACGTCGGCCGTCGTGCCCGAGCCCGCGCCGTCGAGCGCCTTGCAGACGACGAGCTTCGATGCGAACGCGACCCCGGCGATGCCGACGGCGTTGTTCGCCAGGGCGCCGATCGTTCCGGCCACGTGGGTGCCGTGGTCGTTGTCGTCGGCGCAGGACCCGACCGTGATCGTGCCCTCGACCGAGGACGCGCAGGCCGCCACCTTTCCGGCGAGGTCCTCGTGGCTCGGGTCGATCCCCGTGTCGACGATGCCGACCGGGACGCCGCCGGTCGCGGGGAACGCGCCGAGGCCGATCGCCGACCACGCCGGCAGGGCGTGGATCAGCGCCAGATCGCCCATCTGACCGAGGAGGGCGTCGTTCGGGGCGGCGAAGGCGTGGAGCGCCACGTTGGGCTCGGCGTAGGCGACGCCCGGCGCCGCCGCGAGGCGCCGCGCCGCGACGACGGGGTCGCCGCTGACGGCGACGACCCTGGCGTGCTGACCGCGCACCGAGCCCACCGTCGCCGTCACGCCGGCGCGCCGGAACGCGCTCAGCCGCCGGCCGCTCGAGCCGGCGTGCCGGTACTTGACGATGACGGTGGACGCGACGCTCGGTCGCGGGGCGAGAAGGAGCCAGGCGCCGGCGAGCAGGCCGGCGCAGAGCGAGAGACGGGGAACGCGCATCGGGTGACCTCGGGTGATCGGGAACGGGCGGCGAGGATCGTCCGGGCGCCGCCGGGAGTGGGCGTCGGCGCGCGAATTGGCACTCAACCGGCACACGAATGCGCGTGTGCGTGCGTGTTCCGTGACTCGGTACGGCATGATCCCCGGCCGTGCCCGATGATGCCGCCGCCGCCTTCCGCCCCTTCTTCGACGAGCTGACGGAGCTCCGGCCCGACGCGGCGGAGGTCATCGACGTCCACACGCACCTCGGCCACGACGAGGACGGGCGGTCCCAGACGCCCGAGGAGCTCGTCGCGCTCCTCGACGAGGCAGGCGCCACGCGCGCATGCGTGTTCCCGCTCCACGACCCCGAGCGTGCGCCGGCCTACCGGCTGCCCAACGACCGCGTGCTGCAGTGGGCGGCGGAGAGCGACGGCCGCTTCGTGCCGTTCTGCCGGCTCGATCCCTCCGACGACCCGCTGCCCGAGCTCGAGCGCTGCCTGAACAAGGGCGCGCGCGGCGTCAAGCTCCATCCGCGCGCGCAGACGTTCGGGTTCGCCGACGGCGCCGCCGATGGCATCTTCGCCCTCGTCGAGGAGGCGAAGGTGCCGATCCTCATCCATGCCGGGCGCGGGATGCCCCCGATCGCCGACGGCCTCGTCGAGCTCGCCCAGCGGCACCCGGGCGCGACGATGATCCTGGCCCACCTGGGCGTGGCCGACCAGGGCATTCTCGCCGGCCGCCTCGCCGATCATCCGGGCGCGCTCTTCGACACCTCGTGGTTCTCGGCGTTCGACATGCTCTCGCTGATGGCCCGCGTCCCGCCGGAGCGGATCGTGTTCGGCTCCGATCCGCCGTACGGCCGCACGATCGCCGGGCTCTACGTGGCGCTCCGCTCCGCGCGCGCCGCCGGCTTCGACGACGACGACCGTCGCCGCCTGATCGGCGGGACCGTCGCCGGACTGCTGGACCACGGGCGCCTACCCACGCCGACCACGCCCCGCGGACCGGACCCGATCACGATGCACACGCGCCTCGCGCGCCTCTACCAGTACGGCCTCATGACGTGGCCGGCGGTGATGGCCGGCGACACCGAGCGCGCGCTGGAGATGCTCGACCTCGCGCTCGCGGTGTGCCGCGATCCGGACCCGGGCGTGGCGGGGCCGGTGCTCGAGCGCATCGCGCCGGCGCTCGAGGCCGCGAAGAAGCTGATTCCCGACCCGGAGAACGCGCGAAGCGCTACGGGTCTGATCTTCCTCGCGGTCAACCTCGCCGGCACCGAGCTTGCCTGACGAGGAGCCCTGGCCTCATTCGACGAGCGGCACGAACCGCACCGCCGAGAGCAGCTGACGCTCGATCCCCGCAGGCCCGCGGCGCTCGACCACGAGCCGTTGATCGCGGCCGGATCCCACGGGCGCGACGAGCCGGCCGCCCACCGCGAGCTGCTCCTCGAGCGCCGCCGGTACGTGGCGCGCGGCGGCGGCGACGTTGATCGCGTCGAACGGCGCCTGGTCGGGGACGCCGAGCCGCCCGTCGCCGACGAGCACGGTGACGTTCTCGACTCCGGCCGCCGCGAGGTTCAGGCGCTCCTGGCCGGCCAGCTCGGGGAGGCGCTCGATCGACCACACCCACCGCGCGAGCCGCGACAGCACGGCGGCGTGGTAGCCGGAGCCGCCGCCGACGTCGAGGACGCGCTCCGAGCCGTCGAGCTCGAGCAGCTCGGACATGTGGGCGACGACGAGCGGCTGCGAGATCGTCTGGCCCGCGCCGATCGGTAGCGGCCCGTTCCGATAGGCGTCCCGGAGGAGCTCCGGAGGGACGAAGCGCTCGCGCGGCACCTCGGCGATCGCGGCGAGCACGCGCTCGTCTCCGATTTGCGACCGCAGCCGCGCCGCCAGGCGCTCGCCCCGAGTCGCCAAGCCCCTCCTAGGGAGCGGCTTTGCGCTGCTCGAGCACCGCGCGGATCGTCTCCACCACCTGCGGTGAGTTCTTCCCGAGCCGTCGCAGGTCCCACCGGTCCATGGTCACCAGGTGCATGTCCGACTTCGCCACCACGTCGGCGGTGCGGAGCTCCTTCTCGAGCAGGCCGATCTCTCCGAAGAAGTCGCCAGGACCGAGGTCGGCGACGTGCTCGCCGTCGCGCAGCACCTCCGCGGTCCCGTCCTCGATCACGAAGAACTCGTAGGAGAACGCGCCCTGCTTCACCAGCGGGTGGCCGGGATGCACCACGACCTCGCGGGCGAACGGAGCGAGCCGGCGGAGCTCTTCGTCGGAGAGATCGGCGAACAGCGGTAGCGAGCGAAGCGGTTCGGGATCCATGGCCGCGGACCCTAGCCGCGGCGCGAGCGGCGCGCAACCGCGGCGAACCGGAACCTAGTCGGCGATGTCCGTCTGCGCGTTCACGCGCTCCGGGCGCACGCGCACGACCATCTCGCCCTCGACGGCGTTGCGCCGGCCGTATTCCTCGGCCCGGTCGGCGCCCATGTAGCGGCCGCCGAGCCGAGTCGCGTAGGCGAGAAGGTCGGGGGAGCGCTCTTCGCACGTGGCGATGCCGGCGATGCGAACGAACGCGTACGGCGGGCGGTCGTCGTCGACGCACAGCGCGAGCCGCGGGTCCCGCCGCAGCGCATAGCCCTTCGTCGTCGTGCGATGCGTGGTGAAGACGATCGTGTCGTCGTCCTCGAGCACGAACCACACGGGCGCGACGACGGGCGAGCCGTCCTTGCGCACGACGCCCACCTTCGCGGTGCGCGTGCCCTCGATCAGGAACGCGCGCCACTCCTCGTGCGACATCTCGCGAGCCACGTGCCCAGGCTATAGGCCCTAGACGCTTCCGGCCAACGCCGCTGGCAGCCACGCCGGGTGCGCGAGCACGACCGCGGCCCAGACGAGCAGGGCGACGCCGGCGACGGGCACGGCGCGCGCGCCTCGCGCGCCCGTCTTCTCGTAGGCCATGAGCGCCGTCAGGCCCGCCATCCACCAGAGGTTGGCCACGCCCGCGGCGAACATCAGCAGCATCAGCGCCCAGCAGCAGCCGAGGCAGAACAGGCCGTGGCGGCGGCCGAGCGCGAACGCGCCGCCCGGGCCGCGGCGATAGTGCTCGAGCAGGTAGCCGTAGGGGTGGCGGCAGACGGTCAGGCAGCGATCCTTGAGCGCGCTGAACTGGAACGCGCCCGCGAGCGCGAGGACGCCCCCGGAGATCAGCCAGGTGTGCCCGCGGAGCCAGGCGCTGTGGTCGACGGCGTAGTGGATCGTCCCGTCGCCGCAGAACGCCGCCCAACCGAACGCCGTCCAGACCAGCGCGTAACCGCCGAGGAACGCGGCGAGCGCCCGCCCGGGGCGGGGCTGGCCGGCGACGACCCGGTGGAACAGGGACATCATGGGGAGGCTCGAGGGCAGCATCATCGCCGCGACCATCGCCTGCCAGGCGAGCAGGAAGAGGACGAGCGCGACGCCGAACGCCATGTGGCCGTCGATGAGCGCGTCGTGGTGCAGGCGGTGCCCGACGCCGGTGGCCTCGGCGGCGATCGCCAGGGCCCAGGCGCCGGCGATCGCGGCGGGGATGGCGACCGGGAGCCCGCCGAGCCGGCTCGACCCGCGCGCCAGCGCGCTCACTCGGCGTGCACCAGCTTCCAGTCCGACTGGATCGCGTTGCGCCCCTCGACCGACCACACGAGGTCGTGCTCGGGGATGTCCACGCGCTGCCGGTCGGCGTGGGCGACGTACGCGGGCGAGCCCGGAACCGTCGAGAAGATGGAGTTGTGCAGGGTCGTGACGCTGCCGTCCGGTCCGCGGTAGGGATGGACCTCGCATTCGATCGCCTGGCCGACGACGAGGCTCCCGGCGCCATCGGCGATCTCGTGCGCGATCGGCGACCGCCGGACCTCCCGGCGCTCGCCGACGAGCGCGGCGAGGTCGGCCAGGGGGCCGCCGAGCTTGCCCGTGAAGGCGTCGAGCATCGCCGCCTCCTGCTCCTCGCTCGCCCGGTCGTCGACGAAGAGGACCTGGCGCCAGTTCCCCGCAAGGACGTTCCCCGGGATGTAGACGACGGAGACGAGCGTCATCCCGCCGACGTCGACGCCGCGGATGGTCCCGCGATCGAAGTGGTAGGCGACGACCGACCGGCAGTCGCCTCCGTCCGGGTCCTCGCCGATCCAGCAGGGGCAGAGCACGTCGCAGGTGCACACCTCCACCAGCGATCCGTCGAGATCGTAGGCGACCGTCTCCGTCGCGCCCATCGTGCTCTCCCTTCGCGGGTGGCTGGCCTGGACCCGGTGCCGGCCGAATTCTCCCACGCACCGCGCTCCCGTGGGGATCGGCTACATGGACGGCGCCGTGCGCCCGGGCGAGCGGGCGGCGAGCGAGGCGCTGGCCCGGATGCAGATGGCGACGAGGGGGGGCACGACGGCCAGCGCCGTCAGCGCGAGGAACCATGTCGTGCCGGCGTCGGTGCCCTCGCCGACCGCGTGGACGACGCCCGCGATCGACGCGACGGCGGTGTAGCGGTGTAGGATTCGCCAGCGCTGCACGCCGATGCGCGCGCGGACGTAGAACGAGAGGCCGAGGAGGATCGTCCCCCAGCCGGCGACGATGCCCAGCGTCGTCCATCCGGTCTTGTAGCTCGAGACGAACGGCACGGTGACGTCGAGCAGGCTGGGGTGCAGGAACTGGTCGCCGATCAGGGCCAGCGCGTGGACGACGAGCGCGGCCATGACCGAGAGCGAGAGGACCTCGTGCAGCGTGCGGCGATCCGGGACGCGCTTCGGCGCCAGGCGGCCGCCCATCATCGCGCCGACGGTCACCCCGGCGCCCGAGAGGAGCAGCGCGGCGGTGCCGGCGGCGCGGCTGGTGATCCAGAACAGGTGAGGGGCGACGGCGGTGGCGGCCATGGTCACGACTGCGAGGCCGTGGCGGGGGCCGCCGAGGACGAGCGGCTCGTGGTGGGCGTCGCCGTC
>JAOPZQ010000391.1 GCA_025964075.1 Solirubrobacterales bacterium
TGGATGTGGCCGAACGCCCGCATCAGCGTGATGGGCGGCGAGCAGGCGGCGACCGTTCTCACGATGGTCGGGCGGGAGACCGACCCCGAGAAGATCGAGGCGAACAAGGCGGTCATCCGCGAGCAGTACGAGACCCAGGGCCACCCCTACTACGCGAGCGCCCGCCTCTGGGACGACGGCGTGATCCCGCCGGAGAGCACCCGCGACGTGCTCGGGCTGGCGCTGTCCGTGTGCGCGAACGCGCCCCTGCGGCCGCGCCGCAAGCCGGTCTTTCGAATGTGACGAGGGTCCCGCGACCACAGCGCCGCGGGACCCCGCGCACCAGCTCAGCCGGCCTTGAGGACGGCACCCATCGCCTTCGCCGCCGACGGCGTCAGGCAGGTGGGCTTCGCCCCGTTCGGCGCCGTGAATCCTCCGCCCTTGACCTGCGTGACGAAGTAGCAGCCGACCAGGCCCGGGGGACCGGGCTTGTAGGTCAGCGGCGGCGTCAACCCGTCGAGGGTCTCGTTCCGGAACGTGTAGAGGCCCCGCTTGACGTCCGCCGGCGTGGACTTCGCCGTGAGGTGGGCGCGCTTCCCCGCGAGCGCGAACGCCTCGGCTGCGGCCCAGGCCCACAGGTCGTCTTCGTTGTACTCGTCGCTGCTCGACACGCCCTTGGCGTACGTGTCCAACGCTGCGTGGAACTGCTTGGTCGCCGGAATCGACGTGTCGGCGAGCGGCGGGTTGGGCTCGATCGCCACCGCACCGTCCATGTTGGCGTTCGTCGCCCACACGCGCCCGACGGTCGCCGAGAGGTTCATCTGCTGGGGCTTATAGCCCTGCTGCGCGCACTGGTCGGCGACCCGCATCACGGTCGCGGCGTTCTCGACGACCACCATCCCGTCGACGCCCTTGGACCGGGCGCTCAGACAGTTGGCGGTGTAGCTCGGCTGGGTCACCGTGACCTTCGCCTCGTAGGCAACGGAGACGCCGCCCACGACCTTCGCGCCGATCCCGGCGATCAGCGGCGAGAACTGGGCGCACGCCGGAGCCTCGGCGCACGGCAGCACGCCGATCTGCGACCTGCCCGCCTGCTTCGCCTGGTTGACGAGTCCGTAGGCCAGCGTCGGTGTCTGCGCGCCCGTGGGGAAGAACGCGGGGCTCGTGAGGAACGACGTGTTGTAGAGCGCCGCGCCGATCACGGGGATGCCCTTCGCCTCCACGTACTTGGTCCAGGCCGTGTCGACGATGCTCATCTCGCCGACGATCGCGACGACCTTCTCCTGCTCGACGAGCTGCTTGGCCTCCTTCGCCGATGTCGTCGCGTTGCCGCCGTCGTCGAGCACGATCATCTTCGCCGGGTGCCCGTCGATGCCGCCGTTCGCGTTCTTCCACGCCGCCCAGCCCTCCAGTGTCTTCGAAACCTGGCCCACCGACGAAGCCTGCGGCCCCGAGCAGCTGCAGATGCTGCCGATCACGATGGGGGTGCCCGGCGGGGTGTTCGCGGCCGACGGTTTGGTGCTGCCGGTTGCGCCCGACGCGCTTGCGCCCGTGGACGATGAGGTCGATCCGCACGCCGTCAGCGCGCCGATCCCCAGCATGGCGGCGAGCGCCGCCACAACGATCCTTCGCATGTCCTGCTCCTCCTGGTGGTGGTTGTCTTCAGGAACCTGGTTCGAGCGCGTGGCCGAGGTAGCCGCGGACCACGGCGTCCTCGTCGACCTCGGTCGGGGAGCCCGAGAAGGTCAGACCGCCGCGGCCGATGAGATGGACCGTGTCCGCCAGCTCGAGCGCGCGCGCGACGTACTGCTCGACGAGCAGCAGCGCCACCCCAGCCTCGGCGAGCCGACGCAACCCGGCGAAGATCTCGTCGATGGCGCGGGGTGCGAGCCCCATCGAGACCTCGTCGAGCAGCGCCAGCTTCGGGCGCGACAGGAAGCAACGGGCGAGGGCGAGCATCTGCTGCTGGCCGCCGGAGAGGCTCCCCGCGCGCCGGCCGAGGGCCGTTCCGAGCGCCGGGAACGCCGCGATCGCCTCGTCCACCGACGTGTCGCGGACCCACGGCGGCACCTGCAACCGGAGGTTCTCGCGCACACTCAGGCTCGGGAAGACCCCGTGGCCCTCGGGGATCAGGCACAGCCCGCCGCGCACGCGCTCGTGCGGGCGCCGCGCGGTCACGTCGACGCCGCCGAGCCGCACGGTCCCGGCCGTCGGCCGCACGAGCCCGGCCAGCGTGCGCAGGAGCGTCGTCTTGCCGGCTCCGTTGGGCCCGAGCAGCGCGGCGACCGAGCCCCGCTCGACGTCCAGGTCGATGCCGCGCAGCACCGCGACCCGGCCGTAGCCGGCGACGAGCCCGCGGACCTCGAGGAGCGCGCTCATCGTCGTCCCTCCTCGAGGACGGGAGCGAGCGCGTCCTCGACCTCGTCGTCGCCGAGATAGGCGGCGCGCACGAGCGGGGAGCCCCGCACCTCCTGGGGCGTTCCCGAGAACACCATCCGCCCGAAGTCGAGGACGTAAATCCGCTCGCACACGTTCATCACCAGCCCCATGTCGTGCTCGACGAGGAGGATCCCGACGCCGCGGGTGCGCACGACCCGTTTGAGGATCTCGCCGAAGTGGGTCGTCTCCGCGGCGTCGAGTCCGGAGGAGGGCTCGTCGAGCAGCAGCAGGTGGAACGGCCCGGCGAGGCAGCGAGCGAGCTCGACGAGGCGTCGCTGCCCGGTCGAGAGCGCGCCCGCCGGCGCGTCGGCGAGGACCGCGATGCCGCAGAGCTCGAGCGCGTGCCACGCACGGCGCTCGGC
>JAOPZQ010000400.1 GCA_025964075.1 Solirubrobacterales bacterium
GACGACGTCCGCGTGCTGCTCGGTGTGCGCCTTCGAGAAGGTGCCGACTCCGCCGTTCCACAGCAGGTCGACGGGGGCCCGCAGCAGAGCCTGGATCAGCTGGTTGGGCTTCATCGCCTCGGCCTCGACGTCCAGCGCCTCGCGCGCCTCCGGCGAGAGCGGGATCGACTTCGCCGTCCGCGGCCACACGCCGCCGCCCGCCGAGATCTTGTCCCTGTCGTAGTCCGACCACGACGAGCGGGGCAGGGCGAACAGCCGCCGGCGCTCCTCGAAGCTCACTTCGGCGTCGGGGGTCGGGTCGAGGAAGATGTCGCGGTGGTTGAACGCGCCGACCAGCCGGATGTGGCGCGAGAGCAGCATGCCGTAGCCGAACACGTCGCCCGACATGTCGCCGATGCCGACGACCGTGAAGTCCTCGGACTGGGTGTCGTGCCCGAGCTCGCGGAAGTGGCGCTTGACCGACTCCCACGCGCCCCGCGCCGTGATCCCCATCTTCTTGTGGTCGTAGCCGACCGACCCGCCCGAGGCGAACGCGTCGCCGAGCCAGAAGCCGTGCTCGATCGCGATCCCGTTGGCGATGTCGGAGAACGTCGCCGTGCCCTTGTCGGCGGCGACGACCAGGTAGGGGTCGTCCTCGTCGTAGCGCACGACGCCGTCCGGCGGGACGATCTCGCCGCCGACGATGTTGTCGGTGAGCTCGAGCAGGCCGCGGATGAACGTGCGGTAGCACTCGATGACCTCGGCCTGCAGCGCCTCGCGGTCGCCGCCGGCCGGCGGTCGCTTGACGACGAAGCCGCCCTTCGCGCCGACCGGCACGATCACGGCGTTCTTCACCATCTGGGCCTTCATCAGCCCGAGGACCTCGGTGCGGAAGTCCTCGCGCCGGTCAGACCAGCGCAGCCCGCCGCGCGCGACCTTGCCGCCGCGCAGATGCACTCCCTCGGTCCGCGGTGAGCAGACGAAGATCTCGAAGCGCGGACGGGGCCGCGGCAGGAACGGCAGCTGCGACGGGTCGAGCTTGAACGACAGCCAGGGCTTGGGCTGGCCATCCGCGTCCCGCTGGTAGTAGTTCGTGCGCAGGGTCGCCTGGACGACGCTGAGGAAGCTCCGCAGGATCTGGTCCTGGTCGAGGCTCTCGACCGCGTCGATCGCGCTCCCGATCTGCTGGGCGAGGCTCGCGGCCGCGCTCTCGTCGGCGCGGCCGGGCTCGAAGCGGGCGCCGAAGAGCTCGATGAGCAGCCGCGCTACCTCCGGGTGCGAGACGAGCGCCAGCTCGACGTAGGTGTCGCTGAACGCGGTGCCGCCCTGGCGCAGGTAGCGGGCGACCGTCCGCAGCATCGTGATCTGCCGCCAGGTCAGACCGGCGGCGAGGACGAGGCGGTTGTAGCCGTCGTTCTCGACGTCGCCGCGCCACGCCCGGATGAACGCGTCCTGGAACAGGCCGCGGACCTGGTCGGTCTCGAGCTCTCCCTCACCCGCGTAGGTGAGGCCGAAGTCGTAGATCCACACCGGCGGCACGTCCGCGCGGCGCACCTCGTAGGGGCGCTCGTCGCCGACCTGCACACCCATGTTCTCGAACATGGGGACCACCCTCGAGAGCGCGAGCGGCTCGCCGGAGCGGAAGAGCTTCGCGCGGAAGACGCCGATCGGCGACTCGAGCGGCCGGTAGAGGCTGATCGCGAGCCCGTCCTCGCCGAGATTCTCCATGCGCTCGATGTCGACGACCGCCGAGCGCGCGACCCAGTCGGCGCGGTACGCCGTCGGGAACGCGTCGCGATAGCGCCGGCCGAGCGCCTGGCCGCGCTCCTCGCCGTACTCCTCGGTGAGCGCGGCGTCGAGGTCGTCGACCCACGACCGCGTCACCGAGACGAGGCGCGCCTCGATCTCGCGGACGTCCGGGTCGGGCGTCTTGCCCGGCTCCGTGTAGACGATGAAGTGCAGGCGGACGAGCGTCGACTCGGACACCCGTGTCGTGTAGTCGATGCTCGTGCCCGCGAAGGCGTCGCGCAGGATCGTCTCGATCCGCCGCCGGTTCTCGGTGTTGAAGCGGTCGCGGGGAACGAAGACCAGGCACGAGAGGAAGCGCCCGAAGGCGTCGCGGCGCACGAACAGGCGCAGCCGCTGGCGCTCGCCCAGGTAGAGGATCCCCATCGCGACCTCGAAGAGCTCGTCGACCGAGGTCTGGAAGAGCTCGTCGCGCGGGTGGGTCTCGAGGATCTCGATCAACGCCTTCTCGTTGTGGCTGTCGTGGGGGAACGCGGCGCGGGCGAGGATGTCCTCCACCTTCCGGCGCAGGATCGGGATGTCACGCGGACTCGCGTGGTAGGCGGCGTTCGTGTACAGCCCGAGGAACCGGTGCTCGCCGATCACCTTGCCGTCGGCGTCGAAGCGCTTGACGCCGACGTAGTCGAGGTACGCCGAGCGATGCACGGTCGCTCGCGAGTTCGCCTTCGTGAGGTTGAGGAGGTAGGGCTCGAGAGCGCGCGCACGGACGCCCGGGGGGAGCTTGTCGAATCCGGTGGAGCTCTGCTCCCCGACGGTCTGCCGCAGGATCCCGAGGCCCGAGTCGGCCACCGCGCAGAGGCGGACCTGCCCGTCGGCCTCGACCACGTCGTAGCCCCGGTAGCCGAGGCACGTGAAGTGGTTGTCCTGGAGCCAGTGGAGGAACGCGCGCGCCTCCTCGACGACCTCGGGCTCGAGCGGCGGGGGGTCCTCGACGAGCTCGTCCGCGATGTCGATCACGCGCTGGCGCATCGCGGGCCAGTCGTCGACGGCGGCGCGCACCTCGCCGATCACCCGCTGCAGGTGTCCCTTGACCGCCTCGAGCTGCGCGGGATCGGTCTGGCGGACGACCTCGACGTGGATGACCGACTCGGCGACCGACCCGTCCGCCGGCTCGGCCCCCGGCGCCAGCACCTCCTGCAGGCGACCGTCCGGCGTGCGCCGGACCACGAGCACCGGGTGGATGATGAGGTGCACGCCGAACCCGCGCTGGTTGAGCTCCATGCTGACCGAGTCGATCAGGAACGGCATGTCGTCGGTGACGATCTCGACCGCGGTATGCGTCGACTGCCAGCCGTGCGTCTCGAACTGCGGGTTGTAGACGCGGACCTTGGTGGTTCCCGGCGTGCGCTCGCGGGCGAGGTTGAAATGGGCGAGCGCCGCGCCGTAGACGTCGAGCGCGCTGCGCTCGGCGAGGTCGTCCGGCGACACCCAGCGGTAGTACTGCCGGACGAACTCCTCGGCTTGGACCGCCTCTTCGTCCGGTAGCTGCTCGCGGATCCGCGAGCACACCGTGTCGATAAGCGTGGCGTCGAGCGCCTCGAGCTTCAACCATTCCTCCTGGGTCGCCGCGAGTCTACGCCCCCGCGCCAGCATGCCGCACAGAGTCGGCGATGTCGTCCAGCTGGCCGACGCTTCGCGTGACCGCCGCCGTTGTCCCCGGCGGCGGTCACGCGTCCAAGCTGTCGCCGACGCTTCGCGGGCGGCGCTAGCCCGTCACGCTGCGCACGAGCGGCTCATAGCCGAGCTTGTGCCCGTTCGTGTTCGGGTGGTAGCTCTCGCTCGTCGGGTTCGAGAGGCCGTTCAGCCACTCGCTCGAGGAGCAGATCGCGTGGCCGATGAACGGCGGGACCGCGTCCTTGAACACGAAGCCGTGCGCCTGCGCGCGCGTCTGGGTCACGTTGCGCAGCAGGTCGGCGGTGTCGTTCAGCTCCTGCTCCTCCTGCGAGGAGATCCGCGCAAGGCTGTTGCACGTCTGCCCGTTGAACAGCCGCGGGTAGCTGAGCACGATCACCGTCGCGCTGGGCGAGCGGCTCCGGATCGCGTTGTAGACGTTGTCGAGCTTGCCGGGCAGCGTGTTCGAGATGTAGTTCCGGGCGTTGTTGATGTCGCCCTCGCACGTCCACGGCCACGGCCGCGCGCACGACGAGATCACGCTCGTGAAGCCGGCGTCGTTGCCGCCGATCGTGATCGTCACGAACCGCGTGTCCGTGGTCAGCTGCTGCACCTGGTTGGCGAGCACGTCATCGGTCTTGGCGCCGCTGCACGCCGCGAACGTCAGCGCCGTGTTCGGCCGGTCGTGCGCGACGAGCTCCGGATACGCCGCGTACGAGCGCTGGCATCCGGTGTCGAAGTAGGTTCGCGTGCCGGTTCCCGACGAGTACGAGTCGCCGAGCGCGACGTACTTGTCGGCCGCGGCCGCCACCGCCGCGGTGGCGAACAGAGCGAGCACGGCGAACGCCGCACAGAGCACACGACGTTGCATCCTGGACATGGGTCTCTCCTCCCGGTGGACACTGACGACGGCGGGATCATGTCCGGTGCGCCGGATTAATGCGTTACGAGGTTGGTGCCGGCGCCGTCGAGCCGCGGTCGACGAGCTCGTTGGGGAGGATGCGGCGGCGTGGCTTCGTCGGCGCGTCTCCGCGGATTGCGGCGGTGAGCCACTCCGCGGCCAGCCGTCCCTTCTCCTCCTGCGGCTGGACGACGGTGGTCAGGGCCGGCGTCGAGGTCTCGGCGCCGGGCGTCCCGTCGAAGCCGACGACGGAGAGCCGGCGCGGGACGGAGACCCTCCGGTCCCTCGCGGCCTGGAGCGCGCCGAGGGCGAGCGCGTCGCTCATGGCGAGGATGGCGGTCGGGCGCGGTCGCTCGTCGAGCGCGGCGCCGACGATCTTCCTCGCCCCGCGGGCGCTCTGGTCCCGCGACGACAGGACCCGCGCTTCGTCCCACGCGTCGCCCAGGCCCTCACGGTACCCCCTCAGGCGCTCGGCTGTCACCTCGAAGGGCAGCTCGTCGCCGGGACCGACGGCCGCCACGAAGCTGAGGACCAGCACGCGCCGGTGGCCGAGCTCCCGGAGGTGGGCGGCGGCGTCACGGGCCGCCGCGCGGTCGTCGATGCCGACGAGGGCCCCCGGCTCCCCGCGCGGCTGATCCACCGTGACGATCGGCAGGCCGCGCTCGCGCGCCGCGTCGACGCGCGGGTCGCCGTCCGGAGTGGAGTAGACGATGAACCCGTCGACCGCGGCGCGGCGCACCGACTCGGCCGCCTGGTTCCGGTCGGGGGACGTCGGCACGATCAGGAGCCCCGTCTCGGTCCCCTCGAGGCCGCCGGCGATGCCGCGAAGGAGCTGCGACGAGGCCTCGTCGCCGAACGCGAACGTCAGTCGGTCGGTGAAGATCAGCCCGATGGCGCCCGCCTCGCCGGTGCGTAGCCGCCGCGCCGCCGGATCGGGCCCGCCGTAGCCCAGCTCCTGCGCGGCGGCGAGGACACGCGCGCGCAGCTCCGGCGACACCGCGTCGGCGCGGCTGAAGGCGTTGGAGGCCGTGCCGATCGACACCCCGGCGCGCGCGGCGACGTCGCGCAGGCGGGGGCGGTCGGGCGGGGTCCGCGTCATTCACGGGACTCTAACGTTTGTTGCTGAACCGATTCAGGTACACTGGTTCTGAACCGTTTCAGAGATAAGCGCGATCGGGCGCCGACTAAGGCGCCCGAGTTCGTCAGGCGCTGCGTTTGCCTGATGTCAGGCCCGCAGCTCAGCTGCACCATTGACGAAAGACCCGAAAGGAGCCACACATGCACGGCATGGCCCCCATCGCCAGCGAACTGATCCGCGATCGGATGGAGCGCGTCTCCGGCGAGCGCCCCGAGCCTCCGGCCCCGCGTCGCCGGACCGCCCTCAGCCCCGTCCGCACAGCCGCGGCCCGCACGTTGCACTCGCTCGCCGAGCGCGTCGAGCCCGCCCCGCGCTGCGACCCCGCCCGCGTCTAGAGATCCCGCCGCGACACCAGCCCGAATCTGGAGCGCGTCCGCCGCGAGCCTCGCGCGCTGGGGGCCACGGCGACTGCGGCACGGCGTCAGCGTAGTCGTTGCGCCGGCGCGCGCGAACCGGCACAGGTCGTGACACACACGCAACGCGATCTCGGCCACGCTGGGAGGGTGATGCGGATCGCGGGTCCCCTACAGCACCGATCCGCATCACCTCGGCCCGGGCCGGCCGGGGCGGAGCATCCGGACGTGACCATCGCGCGGATCGCGAGCGGCGG
>JAOPZQ010000415.1 GCA_025964075.1 Solirubrobacterales bacterium
TCGCCGCTCCGGTGGGCGCGCTGCCCGCCGCCGTCGCGGAGGCGTTGGCCGCCGCGGGTCCGGCCACCGCCGTCACCGACGTCGGCTCGACCAAGCGGCGCATCGTCGCCTCGGTGGACGACCAGCGGTTCGTCGGCGGCCATCCGCTGGCCGGCGCCGAGACCGCCGGGATCGACCACGCGCGCGCCGACCTCTTCGCCGGCGCGACCTGGTACCTGACGCCCACGCCGAGCACCTCGGGCGTCCTCTACGAGCGGCTGCACCGGGCGATCGTCGGGCTCGGCGCGCAGCCGGCGGCGATCGACGCCTCCCAGCACGACGCGGTCCTCGCGTCCGTCTCCCACCTTCCGCACGTCGTCGCCAACGTGCTCGTCTCCGGCGCCGCGGCGACGCTCGCCGCCGAGGACCTCCGCGTACCGGCCGCCGGGCCGAGCTTCCGCGACGCCACACGCGTCGCCGGCGCGTCGAACGCGATCTGGCGAGACATCTACCTCGCGAACGCCGACGCGCTCGTCGAGCGGATCGACGACGCCGTGGCGCGCCTGGGCGCCGTGCGAGCGGCGCTCGCGGCCGGGGACGGCGAGGCGATCGCGGCGTGGAACGCCGCCGCCGCCGGCGATCGCCGCACGCTGCTCGAGGCTCAGCTCGCCGGCGGCGAGCTCCACGAGCTCCGCGTCTCGGTCCCCAACGAGCCGGGCGTGATCGCCGGCATCGCGCTGGGGCTCGGGCGCGAGGGCGTCAACATCACCGACATGGCCCTCTACCCGACCGCCGACGCGACCTCGGGCGTGGTCGCGCTATGGATCGCCGGCGCCGAGCCGGCCGACCGCGCGCTCGCGCTCCTCGCCGGCCTCGGGCATCCCGTGGCGCGCGCGTGAACGTCGTGTTCCCGCCCGCCCGCCGCCTCAGCGGCGAGCTGACTCCGCCGCCGGACAAGTCGATCTCGCACCGCGCGGCGCTCCTCGCCGCGATGAGCGACCAGCCGGTCTGCGTCCGCAACTACCTCGACGCCGCCGACACGAACTCGACGCTCGGCGCGCTGCGCTCCCTCGGGGTCGTGTGCGAGCAGCGCCCCGACGAGCTCCTCATCCGCGGCACCGGCATCCGCTCGCCGGCCGAGCCGACGGGCACGATCGACGTCGGGAACGCGGGCACGCTGATGCGCCTGCTGCCGGGCTGGCTCGCCCAGCTCCCGAGCGCCGTGTTCCACCTCGACGGCGACGAGTCCATCCGGCGGCGGCCCGTCGACCGGATCGCCCACCCGCTCGAGCTGATGGGGGCGCGCATCATCGCCCGTGACGGCCGCTTCCCGCCGTTCGCCGTGCACGGCGCTCCACTGCGCCGCATCGAGTACGAGCTGCCGATGGCGAGCGCCCAGGTGAAGTCGTGCGTGCTCCTCGCGGGGCTCTCGACCGGCGCGGGGGTCGCGGTGATCGAGCCGGCGCCGAGCCGCGACCACACCGAGCGCATGCTGCTCCGCGCCGGCGCCGACGTCCGCCGCGCGGGCACGCGCGTCGAGGTCGGGAACGTCGACGAGCTGGAGCTCGACGAGGTCGTCGTCCCGGGCGATCCCTCCTCGGCGGCGTTCTTCCTCGCGGCGGCGGCGATCGTGCCGGGGTCGCGCGTCGTGCTGCACGACGTCGGCGTCAACTGGACGCGGACCGGGTTCCTGCGGGTGCTGGCGCGGATGGGCGCGCACATCGAGGGCACGCTCGAGGCGCCGGGCTCGCTGGTGGAGGTCGAGCCGGTGAGCACGTTGACGGTCGAGCACTCGGAGCTCGAGGCGACCGAGGTCGGCGCGGACGAGGTGCCGCTGGCGATCGACGAGCTGCCGCTGGTGGCGCTGCTCGGCTGCTTCGCCGAGGGCGAGACGGTCGTCCGGGGCGCCGGCGAGCTGCGGCTCAAGGAGTCCGATCGGATCGCCGGGGTGGTCGACGGGCTCGCCGGCCTCGGCGCCGACATCGAGGCGACGGACGACGGCTTCGCCGTCCGGGGCGGCGGCGGGCTCCGCGGCGGCCGCATCGACGCGCTCGGCGACCATCGCCTGGCGATGCTCGGCGCGATCGCCGGCCTCGCCTCGCGGGAGGGCGTCGAGGTCGCGGGCATGGACGCCGCGGCGGTCTCCTACCCGGGCTTCCGCGACGACCTCGAGGCGCTGGTCCGCTGATGGTGGTCGCGATCGACGGACCGGCCGGGGCGGGCAAGTCGAGCGTCGCCCGGGCGGTGGCCGGCGCGCTGGGGTTCACCTACCTGGACACGGGGGCGATGTACCGCGCGGTGGCTCTGGCCGCGCGCGACTCGGGCGTCTCGGCGGCCGACGTCGCCCGCCGGGTGCGGATCGCCGTCGGCGACCGCGTGACCGTCGACGGCCGGGACGTCACCGAGGACATCCGCACGCCGGAGATCTCCGAGGTCGCTTCGGTGGCGGCGGCGGACCCGGCGGTCCGCGCCGCGCTCGTCGAGGAGCAGCGACGCCTGCTCCGCTCCGGCGACTGGGTGGCCGAGGGTCGCGACATCGCCACGGTCGTCGCCCCCGACGCCGAGGTCAAGGTCTTCCTCACAGCGAGCCCGGAGGAGCGCGCGCGGCGCCGCGCCGAGCAGCTCGGCGCCGACCCGGCGCGGATCCTCGCCGAGCAGCGCCTGCGCGACGAGCGCGACGTCGGCCACGGCCGGTCGACCCTCGGCGCCGCGCCGGGCGCGGTCGAGGTCGACACGACGGGGCTCTCGCTCGACGAGGTGGTCGACCGGGTCGCGTCGCTGGTCCGCGACGCCGCCGGCGCTCGCGGCTGACCCCCTGTGCCGCGCTCGCCGCGCGCGTTGCTACGCCGGGCGCCCGCTGTGCCACGGCTCTGCGCCGAGTGTCGAGGTGGACGGCTACGCGTTCCACTCCAATCGGGCGGCGTTCGAGCGCGATCACTCACGGGACGCCGACCTGCACGTCGCCGGGTTCCGGGTCGTCCGCGTCACGTGGCGACAGCTCATCGGCGAGCCCGAGGTCCTCCTCGTCGCGCTCGCCCAAGCTCTCGGGCCCTGAACCCGCCTACACTCGGCCGGGCGATGAAGGTTGCCGTTGTCGGCTATCCCAACGTAGGAAAGAGCTCCCTCGTGAACCGCCTCAGCGGCTCGCGCGAGGCCGTCGTGCACGAACGGCCCGGCGTCACACGCGACCGCAAGGAGATCCCGACCGATTGGAATGGCCGGCGGTTCACCCTGATCGACACCGGCGGCGTCGATCTGCAGGACGAGGACGAGCTCGCGCGCTCGATCCAGGAGCAGGCGCGGTCCGCGCTCGCCGACGCAGTCCTCGCGGTCCTCGTGGTCGACGCGCAGGGCGGTCTGCGCCCCGGCGACGCCGAGATGGCGGACCTGCTGCGGCGAGGCGACCTGCCGGTGATCGTCGCCGCCAACAAGGTCGACCACGTCGGGGACGCGCCGCTCGCCGCCGAGTTCCACGGGCTCGGCCTCGGCGAGCCGATCGCCGTCTCGGCCGCGCAGGGCCTGGGCACGGGCGATCTGCTCGACGCGGTCGTCGCCGCCCTGCCCGAGGAGGACGCGGAGCCCGAGGAGGACGACGCCGTGCGCCTCGCGGTCATCGGGCGCCCGAACGTCGGGAAGTCCTCGCTCGTCAACCAGATCCTCGGCAACGAGCGCGTGATCGTCTCCCCGGTCGCGGGAACGACGCGGGACGCGATCGACCTCCCGCTCGAGATCGAGGGGCGCCAGCTCGTCCTCGTCGACACGGCGGGGCTGCGGCGCCAGGCGAAGGTCGGGGACTCGCTCGAGTACTACACGGCGCTGCGCTCGCGGCGGGCGGCGGAGCGCGCGGACGTCGCGCTCGTCGTGTGCGACGCGACCGACGGCATCACCACCCAGGACCTGCGGATCGCCGAGCTGGCGATGCAGTCGGGCTGCGCGACCGCGCTCGTCCTCAACAAGTGGGACCTGAAGCCCGACGTCGACCTCGACCACGAGCGCGCTCGCATCACCCAGAAGCTGCGCCTGCGGCCGAAGGTCCTGACCGCGAGCGCCAAGACCGGCCGCCACGTCCAGCGGCTCCTGACCGAGGCGATCGCGCTCGCCGACCGCACGTCCCATCGCGTGCCCACGCCGCAGCTCAACCGCTTCCTCTCGGACGTCGTCGCGACGCGTCAGCCGCCCGCGAAGCAGGGCCACCGCCTGAAGCTGATCTTCATCAGCCAGACCTCCGAGCGGCCGCCGCGCTTCTCGATCCAGGTCAACTCGCGCCAGCGCGTGACGCGCGACTACGCCTACTTCGTCGAGAACCGGCTGCGCGAGCGCTTCCATCTCGAGGGCATCCCGGTGATCATCGACTTCGTCGAGCGGAGCGAGCGCCGCGGCGAAGGCAACGCGCGACGGGCAGCCCGCACCGGCTCGTGAGCGTCTACGTCCGGCGGCGGCTCCTGGCGCTCGGGGCGGTCCTGGCGATCGCCGGCGCGGCGGCGGCCGCCGCCGCGCT
>JAOPZQ010000416.1 GCA_025964075.1 Solirubrobacterales bacterium
ACCACGCGGCCACGGCGGCCGCGACCAGCGCAGCGAGGGCCGCGCCCATCGCCCACCGGGGCGAGGGCTGTCCGGAGACGGGAGAGGTGGAAGGCATGGCCGCTCCACTCGAGGGGCCGGTCGACGCGGCGGGGCGATTCACCTGATCGATCAGCCCGGCTCGACCTCGGGCGGCAGGAGCGTCGGCGTCCGGCCAGACGCGGCCGCGGGCGCCCGCGTGGCGTCGATGCGCACGGCGTTGGCCCGCACGTCCGCGAGCGAGGCCGGCGCCGCTCGGTGAGCCGACGGCTGCATGAGGGCCAGCCGGCGGTGCACTGTGCGCCACTGACCCGCGGTGTCGGTGACCGTCGTGGCGGCGCGATCGCCCGGGAGCAGGACCCGGCAGCCGCCCCTGCGGGCGAGGGCCAGGATCTGGCCGGCGGAAGCCCGGGCGGCCCAGTCCACCGCGCTCACCCCCGGGTTCCCGCCCGTGTCGACGACGACGAGCGGCAGTCCGCCCACCGCCGCGGTGATGCGCCGCGCATGCAAGCCCGCGCCGCGGGCCAGGGCGGGCCAGTGGATGCGCCCGATCGGCGTGCCCGGCACGTAGGGCACCAGCCCGTCGAGATCGACGTCGTCTGCCGGGCTGGCCCAGGGCCGCGCGGCGGGCGCGCCCGCGTCGGGTCTCGGCAGGACCAGCAGCGGCTCGGGTCGTCCTACGTGCAGGCGCCGCTCGGCAATGCCCAGAGCGTCGCGCACGCGGACGAGTGAGGGTCCGAGCCGGTACGCCCCCCGGCGTCCGATCGTCAGCGAGACCTCTCCGCCCCCCGCCGCGAGCGGCACCCAGGCGCCGTCGAGGAGCGCCTCCAGTCCGACCGGCAGGCGACCGAGCCCCCCGACCTCGAAGCGCAGGTCGAACGGCCGGTCCTCGACCGCCTCCTGCGTGAGCACTAGGCGCGAGATGCGCAGCCGCCGGGCGGCCACGGCCACGCTCGCCCACCCGGCCACGGGGACGATCGCCAGGCCCACCGCGGGCACCAGCAGCGTGGGCGCCGGCAGGACCCCAGCCACGGCGGCCAGCGCGGCGGCCGCCGAGAGCAGCGCGAGCGCGCGCCTCACCGCGCCGGGACCTGCGCGACTGCGTCGGCGATCACACGCGCCTCTCCCCCTGGTCCCGACGCCGCGGCGGGCTGAATGCGGTGAGCGAGCACCGGCTCGACGAGGGCCTGCACGTCGTCGGGCACCGCGTAGTCGCGGCGCGCCAGCGCCGCGCGCGCTCGCGCCGCGGCCAGCAACAGGACGCCCGCTCTCGGACTGGCGCCGACCTCGGCCAGCGGATGCCGCCGCGTGACCTCGAGGAGCCTCACGACGTAGCGCAGCAGCGCGTCGCTCGCGTAGACGCCGGCGACCGTCTCCTGGGCGGCCAGCAGCCGCGCGGGATGGCTGACCGGCGCCACGGCACGCCCCTCCCCGCCGCGGAGCAGCGACACTTCCTGGTCGGCGGTCGGATAGCCCAGCGAGACCCGGGTCATGAAGCGGTCCAGCTGCGCCGGCGGGAGCGGGTACGTGCCGTCGTAGCCGGCCGTGGGGTTCTGGGTCGCGATGACGATGAACGGCGCCTGGATCGGTCGCGACTGCCCGTCGACGGTGACCTGGCGCTCTTGCATCGCCTCGAGCAGCCCGGACTGAGTCTTGGGAGTTGCGCGGTTGAGCTCGTCGACGAGCACGACGTTCGCGAACACCGGCCCCGGGAGGAATTCGAAGCCCGCGGTCTCGGAACGCCAGATGCTCGTGCCCAAGACATCCGCCGGCAGCAGGTCGACGGTCGCCTGCACGCGCGAGAAGCGACCGTCGAGGCTCGACGCGAGGGTGCGCGCGAGCGTGGTCTTGCCCACGCCCGGATGGTCCTCGACCAGCAGATGCCCACCGCCGAGCAGCGTTGCCAGGACCACATCCAACGTCTCCTCGGGCATGCGCACGGCGGTCTGCACGCACGCCCGTAGGCGCGCGCCGAGGGCTGCGACGTCGTCGACCGTCGTCGTGACGGGTTCTTCAGGACGTCCGAGCGCGGGGCTCGACGCCGCGGCGAGCCGGGGCATCGGCCGACGCCGCGAGTTGTGCTCAGGCACCGCGCTCATTGGACCGGACATGCTCATCGATCTAGGCGGCTCCGTCGTCGGCTGATGGTCGGCTCTTCGGTAACCCCCCGGTGTATCGCGCCGCCGGCCGAACGTACGCCCGCCGCGGTATGCCGCGAAGCTAGTGGAGCGCGGCGGACCATCGGCCCGCCGCGCTCAGTGGGGGACTCGACTCGTGTTTCGGAAGTTGAGCCTGGCGGCTCAGCCGCCGAGCTGGCCGCCGGGGCCGAGCGGACCCGAGGGCCCGAGGTTCCAGGCGTCCCAGCCCGTGGGCACCTTGCCGTTTGCTCCTTGCGGCCCGTGCGGGCCGAGCGGCCCCATGGGACCGGTCGGTCCCATGTTGACGAACCCCGGGAAGAGGCCACCGGGCATCACCGCGGCGGGCGTGGGCAGGCTGGGGACGGCGGGCAGAGCCGGCATGGTCACCGCGCCGGCGACCGGGGCGCCGACGGCGAGCGCGCCGACGACCGCGACCGCCGCCGCGAATCGGTTTCTTGGAGAGATCATGGTTCCTTTCCCTTCTTCTGGACGGCGGAGCCATCCGTGGACATCCCACTCTCCTGCGATGTGGGGTCCCGCTCAGCCGGTCCATCTGACGGTCTCGCCTGGTCCGGCGGTCACCGCGCCCCCGCAGCCGTCGGAGATCCAGTCCGGTGCGTTGCTCCGAGCGGAGCGTGGACGCCCAGCCGCCCGCGCCCGAGAAGGGACGGGCGCGGGCGGCTGGGGACGGGCCCGTCGGGAGGGGTGACGGAGCCGCCCAGCGTCCCGCGGATGGGGCGAAGCGGGACGCGTCTCGGCGCGGCGGCTCTTCCGTGAGGCCGATGGGGTCACGCCCGAGATGAATACGCCGAAACGCACTCTGCCGTGCATCCGGCGGGCGCGCAATGCCCCCTAGCCCGAACCCGCCTTCCGAACTACCCGAACGGCGGTAGGGCCAACCCCCCCTCGCCTGGCCCTCGGGACGGCCACGGCCAAGCGCCGGGACAGCTCGCATCGGCCGCCATTACGGGACGTTGGCACCGTGACCCACGCTTGCGACATCCCCTCTGGCCGCCGACGGCGGCCGCGCTGGCTGTTGCCGCTCGCGGCGCTCGCCGTAGCGTTGCCCATCCCGACCGCGACCGCCGCCCCCGCCGGCACCTGCGACCCGTTCGGCAGGCTCCCGGTCGCGGGCGGCACATACGCCGTGCAGAACAACGAGTGGAACTCGAGCTCCCAGCAGTGCATCTCCGCGCAAGGGAGCACCGGCTGGATGGTGAGCACCGCAAACCAGAGCGCCGCGACAGACGGTCCGCCGGCCTCGTATCCCTCGATCTACCGCGGCTGCCATTGGGGGGCCTGCACCGCGAACAGCGCACTGCCGATCCAAGTACGCAGCCTAAGGAGCGCGAGGAGCAGCTGGAGCACGACCCAGGCCGCATCGGGCGCATACGACGCGTCCTACGACATCTGGTTCAACAGATCGCCCAGGACCACCGGCCAGCCGGACGGCACCGAGCTGATGATCTGGCTCGCCCACCGCGGCGGCGTCCAGCCCGCCGGCTCGCAGGTGGCAACGGTGACGATCGGCGGCACCCCATGGGCCATCTGGACCAACCGCATGGCCGGCTGGAACTACATCGCCTACGAGCGGGTGACCGGGACGAGCTCGGTCAGCAACCTGAACATCGCTGCATTCGTCCACGACGCCGTCGATCGGCAGTCGATCCAGCCGTCCTCGTACCTCATCGACGCGGAGGCCGGCTTCGAGGTCTGGAATGGCGGCCAGGGCCTGGCGACGAACTCGTTCTCGCTCTCGGCCCACCGGCGATCGCATCGACGCCCGGCAGGAGGACGACGGCGCTCATGACCTCCTAGGGGGACGATGCCGACGGCAATGCTCCTCGGGCGCTGCTTTCGCCTACCTCGCGAGATGCCCGTTCCCACGGCGGTGCACCGAACGTGAGGTAAGGCTTCCCCTACCCGCAGCGCGGGTCCTCCGCAGTCGAAGTCGGGATCAGGGGGATTCCGACACTGGCCTGCGCGCGAAACAGTGCAGTCCACTCCTGTTCCCTCGCGCAGTTCGCGAGGAGGGCGGCGTCCAACCGACAGATGAACGGAGAGATCGAGTCATGGCACTGAGCTCCGCTAGGCCAACTGTTGCAGACGCGCCTGACGCGCGCGCGTCCGAGCTGGTTCTCCTCGAGCCGCTCGATCGTTTCCCGTTGGAGCCGCGCCCGATCGGCTCCCGTCCGATCCGCGTCGTGATCGCCGACGGCCAGCCCGTCGTGCGCGCCGGCCTCCACGCACTGCTCGAGGGCGAGAAGGACATCGTCGTCGTGGGAGACGCTTCCGATGGCGACGCAGCGGCGGCCATCGCGGCAGAGCTGCGGCCGGACGTAGTCCTCCTGGACGCCGATCTCTCAGGGCTCGACGTCCTGGAGGTCACGCGACTTATCATCGATGGTCCCGAGCAGGCTGGTGCCAGGGTGATGATCCTCGCCGCGCGCGACACCGACGAGTGTCTCTTCGCCGCGCTGCGGGCGGGGGCCAGCGGATTCCTGGTCAAGAACTCCGAGCCCATCGACCTCGTCGAGGCCATCCGCGTGGTCGCCTCGGGCGAAGCGCTGCTCTCGCCAGGCGCCACCGGGCGCCTGATCGCCGAGTTCGCCTCGCAGCCTCAGCCCCACCTGCCGAGCGACGAGCAGCTGGAGGAGCTGACCCCGCGCGAGCGGGAGGTGATGACGCTTGTGGCCACCGGACTGAGCAACGACGAGATCGCCGAGCGACTGGTCATCAGCCGCGCCACGGCGAAGACGCACGTGAGCCGGGCGCTCTGCAAGCTCGACGTGCGGGACCGGGCGCAGCTCGTCGCCGTCGCGTACCAGGCGGGGCTCGTGCATCCCGGCCATCGCCGGGCCCGACTGTCCGTCCCGACCGCGCTCCCGGCGCTGGTGGCCGCGTGATGCCCGCCAAGATCGTCGCGCATCTACGGGGAAACCTCGTCGCCTACGTGGCGCTGTTCGCGGCGCTGGGAGGCACCTCCTACGCCGCAGTGAGCCTGAAGCGCGGGAGTGTGACCTCCGCCGCGCTCGCCAAGGGCGCCGTGACCCACTCGAAGCTCGCTCGCAACAGCGTCACGTCGCTGAACGTGACGCCGCGCTCGCTGACGGCCGCTGCCTTCAAGTCAGGCACGCTGGTGAACGGCACCGTCAGAGGCCCCAAGGGCCCTCCGGGTGCCGCAGGCGGGCCCGGGCCGCAGGGCACCCCCGGTGGCGCCAGCGTCGGCGCGAGGCCCCGCTTCTCAGGCTCGGTCAGCGCACCCAAGGGCGCCAACACGAGCGTCCCGCTGACCGGCAACACGTGGACCCAGGTACCCAACGAGCTCGACCTCATCGCCGGTGCGATGACCGTGCACATACCGTCGTCGTGCACCGGGTCGTTCGGCAACGCGCTCGTGGTCAACGTCGACGGCACCGCGACGACGTTCGCGCTCGCCCCGACCGCGCCGGCGTCAGGCACCGTGACGATGCCCTTCAACGTCGGCACGCTGACGGAGTCCACGCAGTCGACGCCCCACACGGTGACGGCCTCGTTCGGGAACTCGTGCACCAAGGACGGGGAGAATTTCACGGTCTCCGACGTGAAGCTCGACGTCATCCGGGTCCCGTGACCGAGGCGCGGGCCCGAGAGACCTTCCTACGGACCGTCACGACATGCATGGGCTGGCGGCTGGAGTCGTGGGAGCAGCCGTCCGGCAGCGGCGCGTCGCAGGATGCCACCCTGGTGTGGCCCCACCCCGCTCGGCAGTTCGTCCGCGTGGCGGTGCTCGACGGGGTGACACCGACCGGCGACTGCCGCACCGTCGTGGGGGTTGAGGGGCCGATGTACGCAGCCGCCGTTGCCCGGCTGGCCCTGCAGCACCCGGAGCGTCCGCTGGACGAATGCGTGCTCGCAGCGAACCGTCACCTGCATGACGCGGGCGTCGCGCGCTCGCGCGACCAGGCGCAGACCTGCGTGACCGCCGCCGACGTCTACCCCGACGGCCGCGTCGAGGTGGTGCGCGCGGGCGATTGCGAGTGCTGGGCGCGCACCGACGACGGCTGGGTGCCGCTCGGGAGCGGGACCGCGCTCACCCCGCGTGCGGAATCGGCGTGGGAGGCGTGGCAGCACGGCAACCGGACGGTCGGCCGCGCCGCGCGCCACGACGCCGAGGAGCGGCTCCTCGGCCACCCGCGAGCCTGGACGTCGACCGCGCTCGGCCGCTTCGTCCGGCCGGTGCTGCGGCGCTTCACGCTGGACGGGGCGTCGGAGCTCGTGGTGGCAAGCGACGGGGCGCGCCTCTCCGAGCGCATGCTCGCCCTCGACCACCTCCCCTCGTGGCTGCAGGGCCTGCGCGACTGGGAGCGCCAGCGCGCTCACTTCGCCGCGGCTGCCGGGAAGGTGCACGACGACGTCGCGGTGCTGCGCCTCGTCCGCCTCCCATCGGCGATGGCGCTGCCCTCGATCGGCGAGCGCGCGCGGGCGGCGTGACGTCGACGGCCAGGGCGTGGACACTTGTCGGCAACTATTCCCGTCTGGTGACCACACCCCCCACACGATGGAGCGCGAGCGGCGCCGAAAGGGGCGCCGTAACCGAAAAGGCTCTCTCGTGGTTGCCTTTTTGCGCTCCCCCCGGCCGCGAAGGAGCGAGCCGTGAAGGCAATCCAGGTCAGTGAGTACGGCGGCCCCGAGGTGCTCGTGCCCGTCGAGCTCCCCGATCCACGCGCCCGTCCGGTCGGTGGCGGCGCCACCGACCGGACGGACTCGAGATCGGATCCTGGGGCTACGGGCCTACTGACCGGCGGGCGCGGCGCCGAGCGACGCGACGTTGCCGTTCACGAATGACGTGAGGTTGCCACCGCGCAGGATGTAGGTGAGGAGCCCGCCGCACGTGGCGGCGTTGCCAATCGGATTCTGCTGCCCGTGCAACGGACCGTTCACGCCGTAGGGACCCGACGGGCCGTACGGGCCGAGGGGCCCGAAGGGGCCCGGATCAACGACGCCCTGCAGGCACAGGTTCGGGTTCGGCGCAAGCGGGTTCGGGAGGCTGCTCGGCGCCGGGATGCTCGGGATCGCGGCGTTTGCCGAGGCCAACGGCGCGGCGATGGCGAGCGCCGCGATGACCGCGCTCGCCGCAGAGGCGCGCTTTCGTAGGGACATGATGGATACGACCTCCTTGCGCCCGGCGACCGGGGCTACCGCCGGATCCTTGGACCGCGCGCTGAGTGTTCGCTCAGGCGCCCCGCGGGATTGCTGGTTCTGGATTGCCACTGTCAAATATCGCCCCCGAGCAGCGCTCCGCGAGCTGTCCCACGGGCCGGTCTGCGCCGACCGTCGAGGCGGCCCGCAGGTCCAGCAGCGTCCGGTCCAACGTCCAGGCGGCGAGGCCCGCGGCCGGACCTAGCGTCTGGGGCAACCCCGAGAGCACGACCTCACCGAAGGTCCCCGTGGCTACCGCGTCCCCCTAGGTGGTGGGATCGTTGCCCCCGGCTCCATCCCCACATGCGACCGCCAGGTCGGTCGCGTGACAAGGAGTCGCCATGTTGCAATACGCGAAGCCAGTGCTCGATGTCCCATTCGACGTCGATCTCGATCCGGACGAGTTCGTCCGTGCCGCGATGGACTGGCACTTCAGCCCGACTACGGGCTCGCCCTTCTGGTTGCAGCGCGCCAAGTCGCTGGAGTTCGACCCGCGCACGGACGTCAAGAGCTTCGAGGACCTGACGCTGTTCCCGAACGTCACCAACGACCTGCGCGACGTCCGCGCGGAGGACCTGATCCCGCAGGGGTACGGCCCGCATCCCGAGGTCGTCGGGGTGTACGAGAGCGGGGGCACCACCGGCGCCCCGAAGCGGATCGTGGTGCTCCGTGAATGGTGGGATCGCCTGCTCGCCTGGCAGGTCGCTCACCTGGACGCGGGCGGAGTGCCGAGGGATCGCAACTGGCTCCTCCTGATCCCGAGCGGTCCGCACATGGCTGGGGAGCTGACGCGGCGGCAGGCGACCGCGCTGGGCGGCCTGAGCTTCACGATCGACATGGACCCGCGCTGGGTGAAGAAGCTGATCGCCGCGGGCAGGGCCGACGAAGCGGACGCCTACGCCGAGCACGTGATCGACCAGGCGGCATTCGCGCTGCAGACCCAGGACATCGGCGTCCTGATGTCCACGCCGCCGCTGCTCGAGCGACTGGCGCGGCGCGACGACCTCGTCGAGCTGATCCGCCAGAAGGTGCAGATGATCGAGTGGGCCGGGGCCCACATGGACGCCGACACCCGGCACCTGTACCGCACCGAGGTCTTTCCCGGGCTGACGCTCAACGGGACCTACGGAAGCACGATGGTGCTCGGCGGGGCGACCGAGCGGCTGGACCTCGCCGACGAGGATCCCTGCATCTTCGACCCGTTCTCTCCGTACGTCTCGTTCTCCGTCGTCGAGGCCGACACCGGGCGCAAGGTCCCCTACGGCGAGCGCGGCCAGGTGGTGATGAACCACGTCAGCTGGTCGTTCCTGCTGCCCAACAACCTCGAACGCGACATGGCCACCCGGGTCGCGCCGCCCGAGGGCCAGGCCGGCGACTCGGTTGCCGACGTGACGCCCGTCAAGCGGTTCGACGACGAGGCCGTGATCGAGGGCGTGTACT
>JAOPZQ010000431.1 GCA_025964075.1 Solirubrobacterales bacterium
GCCGGCGGCCGGCTCGCCGCTCATGCGCGAGCGCGGGCTGTCGCGCCGGTTGCGGACGATCGACGTCGGGCTGGACGACCTGCGGGCCGCGGGTCGAGCGGCCCGAGGCACGCTCAACGACGCGTACCTCGCCGCCCTCGCCGGAGGCTTGGGCCGCTATCACGCCGAGCACGGGATCGCCGTCGGGGAGCTTCCCATCGCGCTGCCGGTGAGCCTGCGCGAGACCGCGGATCCCGCGGGCGGCAACCGCTTCGCCGGAGCGCGGATCCGGCTGCCGTGCGGCGAGCCCGATCCGGTGCTCCGCGTCCAGCTCATCCGCGCGCGCGTGCGCGCAGCCCGCGGCGAGCCGGCGCTCGACTTCCTCGGGCTGACCGCGCCGATCACGAGCCGGCTGCCGACGCCCGTCCTCACCCGGCTGATGGCCGGCTACACGCATTCGATCGATCTCCAGGCGTCGAACTTCCGGGGCCTCGATCGCCCCGCCTACGTCGCCGGCGCCCGCGTCGACGGGATGCACGTGTTCGGGCCGGCGCCGGGCTGCGGGATGATGGCGACGCTGGTCTCGCACGAGGGCGTCTGCTCGATCGGATTGACGATGGACGCCGCGGCCATCACCGAGCCCGACCTGATGTCGAGCTGCGTGCGTGAGGGCTTCGACGAGCTCCTGGCGCTCGCCGCGACCGCCGTGGCGCGATGAGCACGTCCACCGCGGCGCGACGGATCCCGGAGCTCGTCACCTCCGACGCCGAGGGCTGGCCGCCGCAGCCGGGATCCCGGATCGTCCTCCTCGAACAGAGCTCGACGCGCCTCGAGCACGAGCTGATCGCGGCGCTCGCCTCGCGCCTCCGGGACGCCGGCGTCGACGCCGCGCTGGCGGCCGACGGCGCCACGGCCGTGGGAGCGGCGAGCGGCGACGACACGACGCGGGTCGCGCCCGTCCGCGTGATGTGGATGCCGGCCGGCCGGGCGGGCGACCTGCGCCACGGCGTCCGCGACCTCGCGATCGCGGCCGGACCCGCCGAGCTGCGCGCGCGCCGGCAGCGACGGGTGCTCGCACAGTCCCCGTCGCGATGTCGAATCGTCGTCGGCGCCCCGGCGACGCTCGGCGAGCTGCAGGCGCGCTGGGCCGAGCGACGATCGCCCGGCGCCCGCGACGCCGGGCGCACCCCGTTCGGGCAGTTCGTCGACCGGCAGGCCGACATCGTCCTCGAGCGCGCCGCACGCCGGCTCACCGGCGATCGCTATCGCACGCCCCGACGCGTCGCCGAGGAGCTCGCGAGCAACCCGGACTTCGTCGACGGGGCCGAGTCGCTCGCCCGGGGCCTGGGCCGCGACCCCGCCGGGGTCCTGACCGATGCCCGGGCGTACCTCGAGGAGCTGGCAACCGAGCAGCGGCCGCTGGCGCGCGACCTGTGGGTGCAGTGGTCGCGCTTCATGTATTCGCGCGCGCACGAGCTCAACGTCGATGCCGGCGCGATCGCCCGCGTGCGCGACATCGCCGCCGCGCACCCGGTCGTCTTCCTGCCGTCGCACCGGTCCAACCTCGACGCGTACGTGATGACCGCGCTTCTGCACGAGCACGGCTTCCCGCCGAACCACACGCTCGGCGGGATCAACATGGCGTTCTGGCCGCTCGGGCCCGTCGGGCGGCGCGTCGGCGTCATCTTCATCCGGAGGTCGTTCCGGGAGAACGAGATCTACAAGTACGTCCTGCGGCGCTACCTCGGCTTTCTCGTCAGCAAGCGCTTCAACCTGGAGTGGTACCTCGAGGGCGGGCGGTCGCGAACGGGCAAGCTCCTGCCGCCCCGCCTCGGGCTGCTGAACTACCTCGCGGACGCGGTCGAGGAACAGGGCGTCCCGGACGTCCACCTCGTGCCGGTCTCGATCGTCTACGACGAGCTGCTCGAGGTCCACGAGATGACGTCCGAATCACACGGCGCGGTCAAGCAGCCCGAAGGCCTGCCCTGGCTCCTGCGCTTCGCGCGATCCCAGCGCGGGTCCTTCGGCGCCGTGCACGTGAGCTTCGGCGAGCCGCTCGTGCTTGCCGAAGCGCTCCGTCAGTTCCGGTCGTCGGACGGCGGCGCCGACGATCGCACCCGCCGGCTGACGCGCAGCAAGGTCGCGTTCGAGGTCTGCACGCGGATCAACCGCGTCACCCCCGTGACGGCGACCTCGCTCGTGACCCTCGCGCTCCTGGGCGCCGGCGACATCGCCCTGACACTCGACGAGGTGCTGGTCGCGCTCGAGCCGCTCCTCGCGTACGTCCGCGCGCGCGGAATCCCGGGGCGGCGGGCGCTGGAGACGCTGCGCTCTCCCGACGGAGTGCGCCGCACGCTGCGGACCCTCGACGACCACGGCGTGGTCGAGTCGTTCGCCGGGGGCGCCGAGCCGGTCCACCGAATCGGCCCCGACCAGGAGCTCGTCGCCGCGTTCTACCGCAACGCGGCGATCCACTGGTTCGTCACCCGCGCGATCGTCGAGCTCGCGCTCTCCCGCGACGCGAGCGTCGATGCCGTCGTCGACGAGGCCCTGCGCATCCGCGACCTGCTCAAGTTCGAGTTCTTCTTCCCCGAGAAGGACGAGTTCCGCGACGAGGTGATCGCCGAGCTCGGGATGTTGAGGAGCGACGAGCTTGCCCGCTCGGACGCCGTCCTCGCTCCCCGCGTCCTGCGGTCGTTCCTCGAGGCCTACCGAGTCGCCGCCGACCATCTGGCGGCGTGCGGCGGCGCCGCGGTCGACGTCGACGCGGCGGTCGCCGCGTGCCTCCGGCGGGGCCGGCAGTACCGGCTGCAGCGGCGCGTCATCAGCAGCGAGGCGGTCTCGACCCACCTGTTCCGCTCGGCGTTCAAGCTGGCGGAGAACCGGGGCCTGCTCGAGGAGGGGCCCGGCCTCGCCGCGCGGCGCGCCGAGCTCGCGGCGGAGCTCGCCGACGTCCTGCGACGGCTCGAGCGGATCGATCGCAGCACGAGGTAGCGGCGG
>JAOPZQ010000432.1 GCA_025964075.1 Solirubrobacterales bacterium
CGGCCGTGCGCCGAGGCGGCCCTGCCAGCCGGCCCGCTCCGCGTCTGACATCGCGAACGGGATGGAGAACTCGAGCAGGGCGCTGCGCATGAGCTCGAGATGGCCGTCGCGTAGCTCACCGTGCCCAGGGTCACGCCCGCCTCGGCCGCGACCGCTCGATGGGTCGTCGCGCCGACGCCGGCGCGGGAGATGACGCGCAGCGCCGCGCCGAGGATCGTCCGCCGCCGCGCATCCCCCCGGCGCGGGGGCGGGTTCGACTCGCCCGCCATGGCGTCAGCGTACGGCTCCCCGCACATCCGTACGGGAGGTGTAGCTCGAACAGCTCCCGGCGACTCCGGAGCCTCGCTCGGTGACGCATCGCAGGACGCCGAACTGCTGGACTACACGGCCAAGACGGCCGCCGAGGAGACTCGTGGAAGGAAGGAGGGTTCGGAGTGAGACGACGACGCAACCTGGTCGCCGCCGCGGCGCTGGCGGGAACGCTGGTCGCCGCGGCCGTGCCCGCCTTCGGCGCCTCCTCCCCGAAGAGGACGATCGAGGTCGTCGACGACTCGTTCGCGCCCGCGAAGGCGACGATCCGCAAGGGCACGCTCGTGATGTTCAAGTGGAGTGACCTGAACTACCAGACCCACGACGTGAAGCTCACGAGCGCGCCGCACGGCGTCAAGAAGTACACCTCGCCCGCCGGGACGACCGGCATCGCGTTCCGCAAGCGCTTCAGCGTGGCCGGGACGTACAAGTTCGTCTGCACCTACCACGCGTCGATCATGACGCTGACGCTCCGGGTGAAGCACTGACGCTGCCCGGCTTCAGCCGGCGCGGGTTCCTCGGCGCCGCCGGCGCCACGTGGTTCTGCACGCTCACCGGCCACAAGCTCCACGTGGCGGACGGAGAGGCGGACATCGCGGCTCTCGCCGGCGGCATTCCCGTGCCGCCGAAGGTCGCGGCGGCGGCCGCGCGGCCGCCGTCGCTCGGACCGAGTGCGATGCCGGTCGCGAACGCCACGGGCACCCGCCGCGAGTACTGGATCCGCGCGGAGACGGTGCGCTGGAACATCGTCCCGACGCGGCGCGACGAGATGATGGCGGCGCACGTCGGCGGGCGCACGCGGTTCACGGCGCTCGCCTACCGGGCCTACGCGCCGAACTTCGCGAAGCCGCTCGGCCCGGCGACGGTCCCCGGGCCGCTGCTGCAGGCCGACGTCGGCGACACGCTCGTCGTCAACTTCCAGAACGCCACGCCGGGTCCCGTGACGATGCACCCGCACGGCGTCTTCTACCGCCCGGAGATGGACGGCGCCTACAAGGGCAAGTACACCGATCCGGGCGGGTTCGTCCAGAAGGGCAGGACGTTCCAGTACGTGTGGGACTGCCGCCCCGACTCGGTCGGCTACTGGCCCTACCACGACCATGGCCCGCTCGACCCGCTGCCGGTGTTCAAGGGCCTCCTCGGCGCGATCCTCGTGCGCGACCCGGCGGTCAGGCAACCCGACGTCGAGTTCCCGGTCGTCTTTCACTCCTTCCCGCCGCAGGCCACGGGCCTCGACCGCGCGTTCTCGTGCGCCAACGGCCGCGCGTTCGCGGGCAACACGCCGACGCTGCGGGCGAGGAACGGCCAGGACGTCGCCTTCCACGTGATCGCGCTCGACAACGAGTTCCACACGTTCCACGTCCACGGCCACCGCTGGAAGGACGCGAGCGGCCGCGTGATCGACAACGTCACGCTCGGCCCGGGGGACAGCTACACCGCGCGCTTCACCGAGGACAACCCGGGGCGCTGGCTCTACCACTGCCACGTCTTCTCCCACATCCACATGGGGATGACCGGGTGGTACGTCGTCGGCGCCTGACGGGAAAAAGGGGTCTGACCCCTTTTTCCGTGGCGCTCCTCCTCGCCGCGCCCGCCCCCGCGCTCGCGGTGTCGCACAAGGTCGCGATCGGCGACTTCAGGTGGTCGACGCCGGTGGTGAACGTCGACCTCGGCGAGCATGTCACGTGGTTCTGGGTCGGCCCCGACACCGAGCACTCGGTGACGGGGATCTCGGCCAACGACGGCACGCTCGACTCCGACGCGGGGCGCGCCGTGCCGGTCCACCGCGCCGGCGACAAGTTCAGCCTCACGTTCAACACGCCCGGCACCTACGAGTTCCAGTGCAAGCTCCACGCGATCGTCCGCGGCGAGGTGGTGGTCTCCGCGGCCGCCGGCAACCCGGCGCTCGACCCCGACCCGGATCCGCCGCTCGCCGTGGACGTCGTGCCGCCCGACTTCAGCCAGGTCCGGCTGGCCCGCCGGACGTTCGGCGCGACCGGGACGCGCCTGCGCTTCGCGCTCGGCGAGCGCGCGACGATCGACGCCGAGCTCTACCGCCTGAATTCGCGCCGACCCGCCAGGACCTACGCCGGCTACATGCTCTGGCGTGGCCACGTCGGCTACGACGACGTCGCGTTCCGCGCCCGCACCCACGGCGGCCGCCGGCTCCGGCCGGGCCGCTACGTCGCGATCGTTCGCGCCACCGACGCGGCGCACAACGACTCGCGCGCGGCGCGACTGCACTTCACGGTGCGCTGAGGATCAGATCCGGAAGATCGGCACGAGCCGGCGCTCGTGCTCGGCCTCGATCCGGGCGATCACGTCGATGTGCTCCTCGAGGCCCGAGTCGCGGAGCTTCGTCGCGAGGAGCTCGTCGATCTGGAAGATGCCCGCCGAGTTGTTCATGAGGATCTCGATGCGGACGGCGCGGTCGTCCCCCGCCTCGATCTTCACCTCGTCGATCGCCGCCGCCGAGAGCGAGTGGATGTTCGGCCGCGCGCTCTCGAACGCGACGCGGGAGCGGCCGTGGGTCATGTCGAGCGCGTCGGCGACGCGGACGACGCCGGCCTCCATCGTGTGCGGATCGCCGCGGCGCCGGTGGGCGATGATCGCGTGCAGCGCCTCGGAGACGACGACGGAGCGCTCGGGCTCGTCGTAGACGTCGGCGAGGAGAACCGGCAGCTTGTCGGCGGCGAGGAACAGGCTGAACTGCTCGTGGTCGGTGCGGTGGATCGACATCCCGACGTCGTGCAGGAGGCAGGCGGCGGCGATCACCAGCTCCGCGTCGGCCGCGGTCAGGCCATGCTCGGTCACGAGCGTGGGCTTGACGTCGCGACGCACGAGGAGCCGGAAGAGCCGCAGCGCGATGTTGAGCACGATCTGGATGTGGACCCACGAGTGGTCGCTCATCCCCAGGCGCGCGGCGGTCACCTGCTGCATGTGCCACCACGCCTTCAGCTGCAAGTCCCCGTTCGCGTTGTCGAGGAAGCGCTTCAGCTTCGTGTTGGCGCGCGCGGGCGCCCGGACGCGCGCCTCGAGCACGCGCTCGCGCAGCGGCCGCGGCTCGAGGGCGGAGTCG
>JAOPZQ010000443.1 GCA_025964075.1 Solirubrobacterales bacterium
GAGCTGGTCCCCCGCAACCCCGCCGGCGTGGCGAGCGGGGGACGAGATCAGAGCGCCGGCTACGCTCGTAGAAGCTGCCTCCGCGCGACCGCGGACCCGGGTTCGATTCCCGGCGTCTCCACCTTGAACGAGAGCCGCTCCCCCGAGCGGCTCTCGTCGTTCCAGCGAGGGTGCGACGCTCCGTCGTCCTCCGGTCCGCCGCGTCGGGATCGATCGGGTTCCGGGATCAGCCGCACGGGTCCGCTTGTTGCCGATGCTGCGCCGGCCCGTACGGTCGGTACCGCACCGGCTATGCACGGCCAAACCCCGAGGAGGACTTCCGTGACCGACGATCTGCGCCCACCCACGACCACGACCGATTCGGGCATTCCGGTGGCGAGCGACGAGCATTCGCTGACGGTGGGGCCGGGTGGTCCGACGGTGCTGCATGACGCGTACGTGGTGCAGAAGATGCAGCACTTCAACCGGGAGCGGGTGCCCGAGCGTGTGGTGCACGCCAAGGGCAGCGGGGCGCATGGTTACTTCGAGGTGACCGAGGATGTGAGTCAGTGGACGAGCGCGAGCTTCCTGTCGGGTGTGGGGAAGCGCACGCCGATGTTCGCGCGGTTCTCGACGGTGGCGGGTGAGCTGGGCAGTCCGGATACGGTGCGCGATCCGCGGGGGTTCGCGTTGAAGTTCTATACCGAGCAGGGCAACTACGACCTCGTCGGGAACAACACGCCGGTGTTCTTCATTCGCGACGCGAGCAAGTTCTCCGACTTCATTCATTCGCAGAAGCGGCTGCCGGATACGGGGATCCGCTCGAATGACATGCAGTGGGACTTCTGGACGCTGTCGCCGGAGAGCGCTCATCAGGTGACGATCCTGATGTCCGATCGCGGCACCCCCCGCACGCTTCGTCACATGAATGGCTACAGCAGCCACACCTACTCCTGGATGAACGCCGCGGGGGAGCGCTTCTGGGTGAAGTACCACTGGAAGACGGTCCAGGGGATCGAGAACTTCACCCTCGCCGAGGCGGATGCGATGGCAGGCGAGGATCCGGACTTCCACCGCCGCGATCTGTGGGGCGCGATCGCCGCGGGCGATGCTCCGGAGTGGCGGCTGGAGATGCAGGTGATGCCGTTCGAGGAGGCCGCGGACTACCGCTTCAACCCGTTCGACCTCACGAAGGTGTGGCCGCACTCGGACTATCCGCCGATCACGATCGGCCGGATGGTGCTCGACCGCAATCCCGAGAATCACTTCGCCGAGGTCGAACAGGCGGGGTTCGCGCCGTCGAACCTGGTGCCGGGGATCGGCCTGAGCCCGGACAAGATGCTGATGGGACGCATCTTCTCCTACCACGACACGCACCTGCACAGGATCGGCGCGAACTACGAGCAGTTGCCCGTCAACGCTCCGAAGTGCCCGGTGCATTCCTATAACAAGGACGCTGCGATGACCTACCGGCACGCGGGGGCGCAGCCGATCTACGCCCCGAACTCCTACGGCGGCCCCAAGGCCGACCCGAGCAAGGAGCTGCCGACGTGGTCGGTCGAGGCGGCGGAGATGGGCCGCTACGCGTATGAGAACCACCGCGACGACGACGACTTCATCCAGGCGGGCACCCTCTACCGCTACGTCATGAAGGACGCCGACCGCGAGCACCTCGCGACGAACATCGTCGCCCACGCGAGCGACGGCGTCACCGCCGTCGTCCAGGAGCGCGTGATCCGCTACTGGACGAACGTCGACCCGGACCTCGGAGCCCGCGTCGCGGCCGGCCTCAACCGCGCGCAGATGGCGAAGGCCGCCTGAGACCGCGCCGCCGCCCGCGGTCTCACGGCGCTCGGGATTCGGGAACGGGCAGCGTGGCGGTGACGACGGTTCCGGCGCCTCGCGGGCTCTCGACCTCGAGCGTGCCGCCCAGCGCTGCGGCGCGGTCTTGGAGCCCGACGAGGCCGGAGCTGTCGTCGGTGTATGCGCCGCCGATCCCGTCGTCGCGCACCTCGACTCGCAGCATGCCGCCGTCGACGACGGCCGTGACCTCGGCGCTGCCGGCCCGGGCGTGCTTGACGGTATTGGTCAGGGCCTCGGCGACGACGAAGTAGGCGGTGGCCTCCAGCGCCGGCGGTAGCCGCTCGCGGGTGACCTCGACGGTCACGGGGACGTCGACACGGTCGACCAGCGCGTCGATCCCGGCGCGCAGGCCGCCGCGGCGCAGCACGGCCGGCAGGATGCCGTACGCCAGGTCGCGAAGCTCGGCGGTCGCGCGCGTGGCGTGCTCGAGCGCCTCGTCCACGCGTTCCACCGCCGGCCCGGTCGCTTCGCCGAGCTCCCGCCGTGCGAGCTTGAGCGTGATCACGGTGTGGACGAGGCGCTGCTGAGCCCCGTCGTGCAGGTCGCGCACGATGCGGCGTCGCGTCTCGTCGGCGGCGCCCACCACGCGCGCGCGGGAGGCGGCGAGCTCGGCGCCGCTCTCCGCGTTCGCGATGGCCGTTGCGACGAGCTCGGTGAAGTTCGCAAGGCGCTCCTCGGTGTCCGGCGGAAGGGTCTCGCGGGTCGTCGACGCGACGATCGTGCCCCAGAGGCGGTCCTCGACGACGATCGGGCTTGCGACCATCGATCGCACTCCCAACCGGCGCAGCAGCCGGGCGACGCGTCCCGGCGCGGTGCTCCACGCCCCCTCCTCGACCAGGGCGGCGCGGCCGCTGCGGAACACGGCCGTCGTCGCGATCAGCTCGTCGGGCTCCCAGCGCGTCCCGAGCTGCACCCTGCCGAGATCGCTCCCGACCGACGCGACCACGAGCGCGGCCCCGTCGGGCTCGAACCGTACGATGGCGGCTTCCTCGGCGCCGAA
>JAOPZQ010000465.1 GCA_025964075.1 Solirubrobacterales bacterium
GCTGGCGCAGGAGGTAGTCGGCGATCTCGGCGCGGCGCTCGGGCGAGAGCCGGCGGGCGGCGTCGGGAGCGAGCGCCTCGAGGCCGGCGTGGGCGCGCGCCGCGACCGCGTCCCGATCGATCCCCAGCATCCCGCCCAGGGAGTCGTAGGAGCGGCCCTGCCGCAGCACGAGCTGCAGCACGGCGCGCTGATCGGGTGGCAGATCGTCGATGGCGCTCATGTGTCGGGGGACCCTCCGTCGCCCGTGGACGGACGCGGAAGCCTAGACAACGTGCCGCTATGGTGCGGCATCGCATGGACTGGAACGCCCGCCTTCCGATGAAGCTCACACACGGGTTCGACGGCGCGATCGGCTTCGAGCTGCTCGAGGTCAGCGACGAGCTCGTGCGCGCCCGCGCCGAGGTCCGGGACGAGATCAAGCAGCCGGCGGGACTCGTCCACGGCGGCGTCTACTCGTCGATCGCCGAGTCGATCGCCTCGCTCGGGACCTACTTCGTCGTCAGCCGGGAAGGGAAGAGCGCGCAGGGGATGTCGAACCAGACGAGCTTCCTGCGCCCGATCCTCGACGGCTACGTCCACGCGGTCGCCCATCGCCGCCACCGAGGCCGCACGACGTGGGTGTGGGAGGTCGAGTTCACGGACGACGAGGGCCGGCTCTGCGCGCTGACGCGCATGACGATCGCCGTCCGCTGAGCGAGACGAGTCATTCCGCGGCCGCGGGATCGATCATCTAACCGCGGTAGCGGTTGGTGATCGGCATCCGGCGGTCGCGGCCGAACGCCCGCGTGGAGATCTTGATCCCGGGTGGGGCCTGGCGGCGCTTGTACTCGGCGCGGTCGACCATGCGGATGATCGTGCCGACCTCGTCGGCGCCGTAGCCGCGCATCTCGATGCCCTCCTCGCCGAGCTCGTTCTCCACGTAGAGGCCGAGGATCGGGTCGAGGCGCTCGTAGGGCACGAGGCTGTCCTCGTCCTTCTGGTCGGGCCGCAGCTCGGCGCTGGGCGCCCGGCTGAGGATCGAGTCCGGGACCGGGTGCTCGGGGTCCCGGGCGTTCCGGTAGCGGACGAGCGCGTAGACCTGGGTCTTCGGGCAGTCCTTGATGACGGCGAACCCGCCGGCGGTGTCGCCGTAGAGCGTCGAGTACCCGACCGAGGTCTCGGACTTGTTCCCGGTCGTGAGGACGAGCCAGCCGAACTTGTTCGACAGCGCCATCAGGATGTTGCCGCGGATGCGCGCCTGGAGGTTCTCCTCGGTGATGTCGGGCTCGCGGCCGGCGAACGCTTCGGAGAGGGTCGCCTCGTAGGCGTGCATCACCGGCCCGATGTCGAACTCGTAGCGCCGGACGCCGAGCGAGTCGGCGAGGGCGCGAGCGTCGCCCTGGGTCTCGCCGGAGGAGTACGGAGAGGGCATGATCGCCACGGATACGCGCTCCGAGCCGATCGCGTCGACGGCGAGGCAGGCGACGAGCGCCGAGTCGATCCCGCCGGAGAGCCCGAGCACGGTGTGGGCGAAGCCGTTCTTCTCCACGTAGTCGTGCAGGCCGGTGACGAGCGCGGCGTAGACCTCGGCGAGCGGGTCGAGGAGCTCGGCCACGTCGCCGCCGAGGGTGGACGGCTCGATTCCAGCACCGGACCCCGTATCGAGGCGAGCGAGCACCGGGACGTCCGTGGTCGCGCGGCGCGCGGCCGGGCGGTGGCGCGGGTCGCGGAGGCGGAGCGCCCGCGGGCCCTCGGGGTCGAACGTGGCGAAGAGCAGGTCCTCGGCGAACTGCGGGGAGCGGGCGATCACCTCGCCCTCGTGGTCGATGAGGACCGAGTGACCGTCGAAGACGAGCTCGTCCTGGCCGCCGACGAGCGCGCAGAAGGCGACCGCGCAGACGTTGTCCCGCGCCCGCTGGACGAGCATCCGCTCGCGCTCGAGGCCCTTGCCGGCGTGGTAGGGCGACGCGGAGATGTTCACGATCAGCGTCGCGCCGGCGAGCGCCTCGTCGGACAGCGGCGGTCCGGGCTCCCAGATGTCCTCGCAGATCGTCAGGCCGACCCGGACGCCGTTCACCTCGATCATCGCGCCGCCCGGCCCGCTCTGGAAGTACCGCTGCTCGTCGAAGACGCCGTAGTTCGGCAGGTACACCTTGCGGTAGACCGCCTTGATCTCGCCGTCGGCGAGCACGGCGCAGGCGTTGTAGACGTCGTCGTCGCGCTCGGGGAACCCGACGAGCGCGACGATCCCGAGCGCCTGGCCCGCCAAGCGCTCGAGCGCCGCGCCCGCGTCGCGCAGGAAGTGCTCCTTCAGCAGCAGGTCCTCCGGCGGGTAGCCGGTGAGGGAGAGCTCGGGCGCGCAGAAGAGGTGGGCCCCTCCGTCGCGGGCCTGGCGCATGGCGTCGGCGATCCGCGCTTCGTTGCCGTCGATGTCCCCGACGGTCGGGTTCATCTGGAAGAGCGCCAGGCGCAGAGGTTCCGGGATCGGCAGCATCGGCTTGCAGTATGGACGTCAGCGCCCGAGCGGCCGGCCGAGCCAGAAGTCGACGAACGCCTTCAGGCGCGGGTCGGCGGCGGACGTCGCCGGCTGCAGGTGGCGCCAGGCCACGGCCACGATCCCCTTCACGCCGGGGTAGCGCGCGAGCACGACCTGGTTGCCGGTTGAGAGGAGCGCGGGGTCGAGCGGTCCGGAGTCCGCGTCCTGGATCGCCTGGAGCCCCGCCGGCGGCTTGCCGGTGCTGGGACCGGAGTAGAGGAGGACGACGTCGCCGACCTCGAGCGCCGAGAGAAGCTGGTCGGCGTCGATCCGCTCGCCGTCGCGGCGGATCGCCTTCGGGACGTGGGGCCCGCTCGTCGGCGGCGTCGAGTTGTAGGCCGCGGCGGGCTTCGCGCCGGGCGCGAGATGCTGGTGGCCCTGGTCGGCGAAGACCTGGCCGGGGCCGGTCGACGACTCGACCTTCGACTGGTCGCGCGAGGAGAAGAAGAGGACGCCGGCCGCCACCCCCGCGACCGCGAGCAGGACGAGCAGCAGCACGATCCCGGCGCGGCGCAGCGCCGGCGGGAGCGACCGTCCGGACACGTCAGCCCCGCGCGGGGGCGGGCGCACCCGCCGCGGCCGCCTGCGCCAGCTCGGCGATCGACTCCTCGAGGTCGTCGGCGAGCGAGTCGATGTCCTCCATCACGTCGAAGTCGCCGTTCAGCCCGAAGTCGAGGCGACCGGCGTAGGACATCAGCGCGATGCCGAGGGCCTGGTTGCGGGCGAGCGGCACCAGCGGGTAGATCGCCTCGAGGCGCCGGCCGAGGACGTAGAGCGGGATCTGCGGCCCGGGCACGTTCGTGACGACGAGGTTGAAGAACCGCTGGCGGGCGACGAGCCGGGCCGCCTGGGCCATGATCGTCGGGGGCGCGAAGCCGGTCAGCTCGGTCAGCGCCTGGGCGCCCATCGCCTGGCCCGAGCGCTTGATCTCGTTCATCGCCTCGTGCACGATCGCCAGGCGCTCGTAAGGGTCCGTGACGCCGACCGGGAGCGGCGCCATCATCGCGGCGACCCGGTTTCCGAGCGCGCCCTGCTCGAGTTCGCCGCGGACCGACACGGGCACCATCGCCTTCAGCGTGAGCTCGCGCGTGGAGTAGCCGCGCCGGCGCAGGTAGCGCCCGAGCGCGCCCGCGACCGCGGCGAGCACGACGGCGTTCAGCGTCGTGCC
>JAOPZQ010000474.1 GCA_025964075.1 Solirubrobacterales bacterium
ACCGCCTGCTGGCGCTCGGGACGAAGATCGAGCTTCGCGCCACGCAGCCGGCCTCGATCGGCGTCGTCACCCGCTACACGACCCGGAACACGGCGATTCCGCGACAGCAGAAGCTCTGCCTGCCGCCCGGTGCCTCGACGCCCGGGAAGTGCTGAGCGCTTAGAATCGCTCCACGTGAGCGACGACCTCCCCGACCGAGTCTCGATCCGGGAGGTCGGTCCCCGGGACGGGTTCCAGAACGAGCCCGAGGTGATTCCCACCGAGGACAAGATCCGGCTGATCGACCTCCTCGCCCGCACGGGAGTGAGGCGGCTCGAGGTCACGAGCTTCGTGCGCGCCGACGTGATCCCGCAGCTCGCGGACGCGGGCGAGGTCCTCGAGCGGATCGACCCGCCGGACGGCGTGTCGCTGGGCGTGCTCATCCCCAACGAGCGCGGCCTCGAGAAGGCGCTCGAGCATCGCGACCGCTTCCAGGAGATCAACGTCTTCCTGAGCGCGAGCGAGACGCACAACCGCAAGAACGTGAACCGCTCGGTCGAGGAGTCGATGGCCGGGCTCGAGCGGGTGCTGGCGCGGGCGCGCGAGGCGGGCCTGCGCTGCGAGGGCGTCGTGTCGACGGCGTTCGGCTGCCCGTACGAGGGCCACGTCGCCCCCGAGCGCGTGTACGGCCTCGCGCGGCGCATGGTGGACGCGGGCGTCGAGGAGGTCGGCTTCGGCGACACCACCGGGATGGCGAACCCGCGGCAGGTCCGGACGTTCTTCGCGGGCGCGTTCGCGGCGCTGCCCGGCGTCGAGCTGACGGCGCACTTCCACAACACGCGCGGCCAGGGGCTGGCCAACGTGCTCGCCGCCCTCGAGGCCGGCGTCACGTCGTTCGAGTCGAGCTTCGGCGAGCTCGGCGGCTGCCCGGTGCCCGCGGGCGCCACCGGCAACATCGCCAGCGAGGACCTCGTCTCGATGCTCCACGAGATGGGGATCGAGACGGGGATCGACCTCGAGCGGCTCCTCGCCGCGAGCCGCGCGGTGCGCGACGTGCTCGGCCGGTCGCTCGGCTCGCACGTGCTCACCGCCGGCGCGATCGACTGGCATAACGACTGAGGGGACGGACCATGGGCCGACCGGTGGTGCACTTCGAGGTGATCGGGCGGGACGCCAAGCGCCTGCAGGACTTCTACGGGCAGCTGTTCGAGTGGAAGATCGACAGCTCGAACCCGATGGGCTACGGCATCGTCGACACCGGGTCGAAGGAGGGCATCCAGGGCGGGATCGCGCAGTCGGAGACCGAGAGCTCCTGGGTCACCTTCTACGTGCAGGTCGACGACCTGCAGGCGACGCTCGACCGCGCCGCCGAGCTCGGCGGCGAGACGGTGCTGCCGCCGACCGACATCCCCGGAACCGTGTCGCTGGCGGTGCTGAAGGACCCCGAGGGCCACACGATCGGCCTGGTCAAGGCGCAGGGGCAGACGGGCTGAGCTCCGGCTTCGCCATCGAGCCGCGCGGGCCGTTCACGCTCGCGTCGGCCGCGCGGTTCATCGCCGGCTGGCCGCCGGCGGCCGACACGGCGGGCGACGGCATGGTTCGCCTCGCCTTCGCGGTCGACGACTGGAGCGGCCACGCGGCGATCGCGCTCGTCGAGACGCCGGACGGCTCCCTCCTCGGCGAGATCGCGACGACCAAGGGCGCGAACAAGGAGCAGGCGATCGCCCAGGCGCGGCGCGTGCTCTCGCTCGACCACGACGGCGCGGGCTACGCGGCGCTCGGCAAGCGCGACCGGCTGATCGGCCGGCTGCAACGGGAGTCGGGGTACCTGCGCCCGGTGCTCTTCCACTCGCCCTACGAGCAGGCGTGCTGGGCCGTGATCTCCTCGCGCATTCGCCAATCCCAAGCCGCCAAGGTGCGCGACGCGATCGCCAAGGCGCACGGCGCGAAGCTCGAGGTCGGCGGCGAGCGCATGCTCGCGTTCCCCGGTCCCGAGCAGCTGCTGTCGGTGTACAAGTTCGAGGGGCTGGCGGACACGAAGCTCGACCGCCTGCACGGCATCGCGCGCGCCGCGCTCGCCGGCCACATCGACGCGCGGAAGCTCCGCTCGCTGCCCCACGAGGAGGCGGTGGCGGAGCTGCGGACGTTGCCCGGCGTCGGGGCCTTCTGGGCGGACGGGATCGTCGTGCGCGGCGTCGGGGACGCCGACGCGCTGACCCTGCGCGAGCCGCGCGTGCGCGAGAAGGCGGCCGCGCTCTACCAGCGCCCGGAGGTCACGACCGACGACCAGGCCTTCCTGAAGCTCGCCGACGGCTGGCGCCCGTGGCGCTCGTGGGTCAGCGTGCTGCTCCGCGCTGCTGCTTAGCGGCCGGAGAACTCCGGCGCGCGCCGCTCCGACAGCGCCCGGGCGCCCTCGGCATAGTCCTCCGAACGGGCGCAGACCTCCTGCGCCATGATCTCCTGCTCGAGCGTCAGCGCGAGCGCCGGCTTCGCCGCGGCGTCGATCACGCGCTTGGCGAGGCCGATGGCCGTCGGCGCGCAGGCGAGCAGCTCGTCGACGAGCTGGTCGGTCGCCGCGTCGAGCTCCTCGGCCGGCGCGACCCGGTTGACGAGGCCGATGCGCTCGGCCTCCTCGCCGCCGATGAGCTTCGAGGTCATGATCATCTCCTTCGCCCGACCGACGCCCACGAGCGCGGGGAGCCGGGAGGAGCCGCCGACGTCGGGGATCAGCCCGACACGGGTCTCGACGAGCCCGATCACGGCCTCGGCCGCCATCACGCGGAGGTCGCAGGCGATCGCCAGCTCCATCGCGCCGCCGATGCAGCCGCCGTGGATCTGGGCGATCGTCGGCTTCGGCATCTCCTCGGCGAGGTTCCAGGCGTCGAGGAGCTCGCGGCGGAACGCGCGCAGATCCGACGGGTCCTCGGCCAGCGCGGTGAGCTGGTTGAAGTCCATGCCGGAGGAGAACATCGGACCGTTGCCGCGGACCACGACGACGCGGACGGACGGGTCGTTGGCGGCCGCCTTGAGCGCGACGCCGAGGGCCTGGCAGAGCTCGCCGTTCATGGCGTTGCGCTTCTCGGGGCGGTTGAGGACGACGTGGCGGACGGGACCGCGGTCTTCGGTGAGGACGAGGCTCATGGTCGGACGGACTCTACCGGCGGGTCCGGGGTGCCCGGGTCGGCGCTACGCTCCGCGCGATGCGCCGCCTGACCCCGATCGCCGTCCTCGCGGTCGTCGCCGCCAGCGTGCTCGTGCTCGCCGCCGCGGGCCCGGCCCCGGCTGCGCGCAGCTGCGGGACGGTCCGCGAGCGGACGGGGAACCTGACCTCCCGCTACACGATCAAGGTCGCCAAGGGCTCGGTGAGCTGTGCGTCGGCGCGCCGGGTGCTCGTTCACTTCATCCGTACGAACCGGCGCTCGAGCGGCTGGGACTGCCGGAACGGCGCCCGCGGGACGTCGTGGTCCGAGGCGTGCGGCTCGCCGTACCACTCGCTGTTCGACACGTTCCGGGACAGCAGCTTCACGCGGGTCATCAAGGCCTACTACCAGGGGCGGAGCGGCGACAAGTCCCCGTGACCCAGTGTCGGATCCGCTCGGTCGGGTAGGCCCAGAAACATGAGCGATCAGCGAGAGAAGGCTCAAGAGGCTCAGGAGGTCCGCGAGAAGGCCGCCGAGCGGGTCAAGGAGCTCGAGGAGGACCCGCCGCACGACCTGAACGATTGGCCTGAGGACCAAGCCAAGTACATCACTCTCGGCGGCCCCGAGGGCGAGGCCGGTTACGACGAGGGCCCGACCGCCAAGCTCGGTCCCTCCGAGCTCCGCTACCACGAGGACGGCTCGGTGACGATCGGCGGCGAGAAGGTCGACAACCCCGACGACTACAAGGGCGAGCCGCTCCCGAAGGACTTCGTGCCCGACCCGCGCGACCGCGGGGACAAGCAGGACGACTCGCAGGAGTAGCGACGCCGCGGCCTAGACTGCGCGGCGATGAGCGAGATCGACGAGGCGATCGACCGAGCGCACTCCGGAGGGCCCGAGCGTCACCGCGAGAAGGCGCTCGACCAGGGCAAGATGCCCGTCCGCGACCGCGTCGCGCGCCTGCTCGACGCCGGCTCGTTCGTCGAGGAGGGCCTGCTCGCGAACTGGGAGCAGGAGGGGCTCGGCGCCGACGGCGTCATCACCGGACTCGGCACGATCGCCGGTCGCCCCGTCGCGCTGATGGCCAACGACCCGACGGTCAAGGCGGGATCGTGGGGTCCGAAGACGGTCGAGAAGATCATCCGCATCCAGGAGCGGGCGCTGTCCGAGCGGGTGCCGATGGTCTACCTCGTCGACTCCGCCGGCGCCCGGATCACCGAGCAGGTCCACATGTTCCCGGGCCGCCGCCACGCGGGACGCATCTTCTACAACGAGGTCCAGCTCTCCGGCGTCGTGCCGCAGGTGTGCGTGCTCTTCGGCCCGAGCGCCGCCGGGGGCGCCTACATCCCCGCGTTCTGCGACGTCGTGATCATGCGCGAGGGCAACGCGTCGATGTACCTCGGCTCGCCGCGGATGGCCGAGATGGTGATCGGCGAGAAGGTCTCGCTCGAGGAGATGGGCGGCGCCAGGATGCACACGAGCGTCTCGGGCTGCGGCCACTTCCTGGCGAAGAGCGACGAGGACGCTCTCGACCTCGCCACCCGCTACCTGTCGTTCTTCCCCGGGCACTGGCGCGAGGACCCGCCGGCCGCGCTGCCGGCCGAGCCGGCGTCCGACACGGCGATCCGCGACCTCGTCCCGGTCGACGAGAACAAGCCGTTCGACATGCACGCGCTGATCGACGCGCTGGTCGACGCCGACTCGTTCCTCGAGGTCCACGCGCGCTGGGCGAAGGAGCTCATCGTCGGCTACGCGCGGCTCGACGGCCGCGCGGTCGGCGTCGTCGCCAACCAGCCGAAGTTCAAGGGCGGCGTGCTGTTCGTCGACTCCGCCGACAAGGCGGCCCGCTTCATCTGGACCTGCAACGCCTTCAACATCCCGCTTGTCTTCCTCGCCGACGTGCCCGGCTTCATGATCGGCACGCAGGTCGAGCGCCAGGGGATCATCCGCCACGGCGCGAAGATGATCTCGGCGGTGTCGGAGGCGACGGTGCCCAAGCTCTGCGTGATCGTGCGCAAGGCCTACGGCGCGGGTCTCTACGCGATGGCGGGGCCGGCGTTCGATCCGGATGCGACCTTGGCGCTGCCGACGGCGAAGATCGCCGTGATGGGACCCGGCGCGGCGGTCAACGCGGTCTTCTACAACCAGCTGCAGGCGATCCCCGACGAGCAGGAGCGCGAGGCCCGGCGCGAGGATCTCAAGCGCGAGTACGCCGAGGGCGTCGACCTCCTGCACCTGGCGTCCGAGCTCGTGGTCGACGCGATCGTGCAGCCGGAGGACCT
>JAOPZQ010000499.1 GCA_025964075.1 Solirubrobacterales bacterium
CCGCCAGGTGATCACCAAGGGCGCCCTCGGCGCCGGCGGCGTGCTCGGGCTGAGCCCGCTCCTCGCCGCGTGCGGCGGGTCGTCGACGACGAAGACGTCCGCGACGAGCGCCGGCGGCACGAGCGCCGGAGGCGGAGGCTCGATCACGATCGGGTCCTTCCAGGACAACGCGATGGCGCCCTTCCGCGACACGTTCATCAAGAAGTTCACCGCGGAGACCGGCATCAAGGTCCACTACAACGAGACCAACTACGACTCGTGGTACCAGAACGCCAAGAACGACGGCCTCAACAAGACCGGCGCCTACGACATCTACGTCATGGACGACAACTGGGTGCCCGAGTTCTCCGCCGGGAAGATCATCCAGAACCTCGACGACATCGGGTTCAAGGCAAATCCGGACATCCTCGCGAAGGGGCTCGAGCAGGGCTACTGGCCGCCGAAGTCGGGGCCGCGGCTGAAGGACTTCGCCGGCGACAAGCCGGCCCTGTACGCGATCGTGATCATCGACGACGTCGAGATCCTCTACTACCACAAGGACTACTTCCCCTCGGCGCCCAAGACCTGGGACGACGTGATGAAGGCGGCGAAGGCGAAGGCCAAGCCGCCGAAGCTCTACGGATGGTCGGCCCGCGGCGTCAAGGGCAACCCGATCATGATGACCTTCCTCCCGCTGCTCAATAGCTACGGCGGGAGCTTCGCCAAGGACGACTGGTCTCCGGGCTTCACCGGGCCCGAGGGGGTGGGCGCGCTCGAGCGCCTGATGAGCTTCATCCCCTACATGCCCGCGGGTGTCGCCGAGTTCGACACCGACCAGGAGACGCAGGTGATGCTCGAGGGCAAGTGCACGGCGCTCACCGAGTACACCGGCCTCGTCCACCGGGTGGACGACCCGGGCTCCTCGAAGGTGGTCGGCAAGATCGACATGACCGCGACGCCCGCGCAGGAGAAGAGCGCGCCGCCGATCGGCACGTTCATCTGCGGGATCGCGTCGGGCGCGAAGAACACCGACGGCGCGAAGAAGTTCCTCGAGTGGTTCACGAGCTCGAAGGTGCAGACCGACTTCGCCCGCGACGGCGGCAGCGCCGCGGTCACGAACTCCGCCCTGCACGACCCGCAGGCCGTGAAGAAGTACCGCTGGCTGCCGGCGATCGCCGACGCGGTCAACAACTCGGTGCCGAAGCCCAAGACGCCGGACGAGCCGAAGATGGAGGACATCCTCGGCACCGAGGTCAACCGGGCGCTGGTCGAGGCGATCGCGAAGAAGTCCGGCTACACCCAGATCGCCCAGAAGCACCTGACGGCGGCGGGCAACCAGATCACGTCCTACCTCAAGCAGCAGGGTGGCTACTTCTAATCAGGTAGCCCTTCCGGCGCCGCGGCGGGCGCGCGGGATCTGGCGACGGGTGGCGTCGAGCCCGTACCTGCTCCTCGTGCCCGCCGCGGTGGCGATGGGGGCGGTCGCGCTCTACCCGCTGATCTACAGCGTCCGCGCGAGCCTCCATCACTACCGCTTCGGCCGTGACTTCGGCTCGACCGGGCTCGACAACTACCGCAACGTCCTGCACGACTCGACGTTCTGGACGGCGATCGGCACGACGGCCAAGTACGTCGGGCTGGCCGTGGCCATCGAGACGCTGCTTGGGCTCGGCCTCGCGCTGCTCGTCTCGCGCGAGCTGCGCTTCGGCGGGCTGATCCGCGTCGGGCTGATCCTGCCGATGACGATCGCGCCGGTCGTCGTCGGGGTGATCTGGCGCCTGATGTACGCCTCGGACATCGGCCTGGTCAACCCGATCTTCTCCTCGCTCGGGCTCGGCTCGCCCAACGTGCTCGCGCACGAGGGCAGCGCGTTCCTCGCCGTCGTCGCGGTCGACGTGTGGGAGTGGACGCCGCTGCTCTTCCTGATCATCCTCGCCGGGCTACAGTCGCTGCCCCAGGAGCCGCTCGAGGCGGCGCGCGTCGACGGCGCCGGTCCGGTGCGGTCGTTCTTCGACCACACCCTGCCGCTGCTCCGCCCCGTCCTGATGGTCGCGATCGTGCTCCGGCTGATCGACGCGGTCGGCACGTTCGACCAGATCTACGTGCTGACGAAGGGCGGCCCGGGCACCGCCACCCAGCTGATCAGCACCTACGCCTACAACACGGCGTTCCAGTTCACCCAGTACGGCCAGGCGGCGGCGATGCTCGTGTCGCTCCTCGCGTTCCTGCTGATCCTGATGGCCTTCGCGGTCCGCGTGACGCGCCGCGCGGCGCGGGAGACGGCGGCGTGAAGCGGCACCTGCCCCGCGGGCTCACCTACGCCGGGCTCGCCGCGGTGCTGCTGATCGCGCTGTTCCCGTTCTGGTGGATGCTCGTCACCTCGCTGAAGCGGCCGATCGACATCTTCGCCGGGGTGTCGCTCGTCCCCCAGCACATCACGTTCTCCAACTACTCCCGGCTCTTCGGGCCCTACCACATGGGCCAGTTCCTGCGGAACAGCCTCGTCGTGGTGAGCGTCGCGGTCGCGATCAGCCTCGTCGTCGGCACGCTCGCCGCCTACGCGCTCGCCCGCTTCCGCCTGCGCCTCGGCCTGAACCGGAACGCGCTCGTCGTGACCCTGCTCGTGCGGATGCTGCCGCCGATCCTGCTCGTCGTGCCGATCTACATCGTGCTCGGCAAGCTCAGCCTCCTGAACAGCAAGATCGGGCTGATCATCGTCTACACGGGGCTCAACACGAGCTTCGTCATCTGGATGATGCAGAGCTTCCTCGAGGAGATCCCGCGCGACATCGAGGAGGCGGCGATGGTCGATGGCGACTCGCGGCTGACCGCGCTGCGCCGGGTCGTCCTGCCGCTGGCCGCCCCCGGCCTCGCCGCGACCGCGATCTTCAGCGTGATCGCCACCTACAACGACTTCCTGATCGCCCTGTCGCTGACCTCGACGCCGAACGCGCAGACCGTGCCCGTCGGCGTCTCCACGCTGATCGGCAAGATCCAGATCGAGTGGGGGCCGATGGCGGCGGCGGGGGTGGTGGGGGCGCTGCCGATCATCTTCTTCGCGCTGATGGTCCAGCGGCACTTCGTGCGCGGGCTCACGATGGGCGCGGTGAAGTGAACGCGGACGTGAGCGCGCCGCTCGCCGACATCGTCGCCGAAGCGCGGCGCGTGCTGGCGGCGGCCGTCGAGCGCGACCTCCCCCTCCGCCTGATCGGCGGCCTCGCGATCGCGCTCACCACGCCGGAGCACCGGCTGCTCCCGCGCGAGTACAAGGACATCGACTTCGTCACCCGCCGGGGCAAGAGCCCGGACGTCGGCGAGCTGCTCGCGACGCTCGGCTACGTGGGCAACGAGCGCTTCAACCTGCTGAACGGCCAGCGGCGCCTGCTGTTCCTCGACACCGGGAACGGGCGCCAGGTCGACGTGTTCGTGGGCTCGTTTCAGATGTGCCACCAGCTCCCGGTGCAGGAGCGCCTGCTCGTGGCGCCCGACACGCTGCCGCTGGCGGACCTCCTGCTCACGAAGCTCCAGATCTTCACCCTCAACGAGAAGGACCAGCGCGATGCCCTGACCCTGCTCTTCCACCACCCGCTGGGCGACGGCGACGACCGGGAGACCAACGCGGCCTGGGTCGCGGAGCTCTGCGCGCGGGACTGGGGGCTGTGGCGCACGTGCACCATGAACCTCGAGCGGATCCGCTCGGGGATCGGTCGCTACGAGCTGACGCCGGAGCAGGAGGCGGTGATCGTCGGGCGCATCGACGAGCTCCGCCGGCGGATCGACGCCGCGCCCAAGAGCGCCAAGTGGAAGCTCCGGGCGCGCGTGGGCGAGCGGGTCCGCTGGTACGACGAGCCGGAGGAGGTCGGCTGATGGCGCTGTTCGGCAAGCGCAAGCCGCGGGAGCCGGCGGAGCCGGCGCTGGGCCTCTACTACGCGTCCGACGTGCACGGCGCCGACCGGCTGTGGCGGAAGTTCCTCGGCGCCGCGCGCTTCTACGAGTGCAGCGAGCTCATCATGGGCGGAGACCTGATCGGCAAGGCCGTCGTCCCGATCGCGCGGCGCGAGGACGGCACCTACCGCGCGAAGTTCCTCGGCGAGGAGCGCGTGCTGAGGGAGGGAACCGAGCTCGACGAGCTGATCGACGCGATCCGCTTCAACGGGTTCTACCCGTGGGTCGCGAGCGCCGGGGAGATCGCCCCCTACGGCGCCGACGCCGCGCGCCAGGCGGAGCTGTTCGACCGCGTCGTCCGCGAGGACTTCGCGCGCTGGGTCGCCCTCGCCGACGAGCGGACCGCGGCGAACGGCAACCACCTGTTCGTCATCGCCGGCAACGACGACCCGTGGTTCGTCGACGAGATGCTCGGCGCGGCCGAGCACCTCGAGTTCTGCGACGACCGCGTGGTGCGGGTCGGCGACCACGAGATGATCTCGCTCTCGTACGCGAACCCGACGCCGTGGGACAGTCCGCGCGAGCTCGACGAGGACGAGCTCTACCGGCGGCTGAAGGCGCTCGCCGACCAGGTCGAGGCGCCCCGCCGGGCCATCTTCAACCTCCACGTGCCGCCGTACGACAGCGGCCTCGACACCGCCACCGAGCTCGACGGCGACCTCCGGCCGGTCTACCGCGGCGGCCAGCCGGTCGAGATCCCGGTCGGCAGCCGCGCGGTCCGGCAGATCCTCGAGGAGTACCAGCCGGTCCTCTCGCTCCACGGGCACATCCACGAGTCCCGGGGAGCGGCGGAGATCGGCGACACGCTCGCGCTCAACTCAGGCTCCGAGTACAACACCGGCCGCCTGCACGGGGTCGTCGTGCA
>JAOPZQ010000501.1 GCA_025964075.1 Solirubrobacterales bacterium
GACCCACGTCAGGTTCGCCTGGCTGAAGTGCAAGTCGTGCTGGATCGACGGGAGCGCGACGTTCACGATCGTCATGTCGAGGACGATCATCAGGTAGCCGAAGCACAGAACAACCAGCGCGATCCAGCGACGATCTATAGTGGAGAGGGCATTGATACGAGACATATCGTCAATGTAACATCGATCATCGCTGTACGCAAAATGATTACCTCCGCTGATACGCTCGCCTCACCGATGGACGCCACGCCCACTCCGGGATCGATGGCGGCGCTCACGCGCCTCGCCAAGGTCGTCTACCGCCGCAGCAACGACGTCGAGCTCGGCATCACGCTGCGCCAGCTCGTCACGCTCACGTATCTGCGCGACCACGAGGGCGTTCCGCAGCAGACCCTGTGCGGCGTGATGCACATGGACGCGAGCAACCTCGTCCTGCTGCTGAACGATCTGGAGCGACTGGGATTCGTGTCGCGCCAGCGCGATCCCGAGGACCGCCGGCGCCACCTGGTGGAGCTCACCCCCCCGGGCCGCCGCGCGATCGCCCACGCCGAGCACGGGCTCGAGAGCGTCGAGGACGACGTCCTCGGCGCGCTGAGCGACAAGGAGCGCGAGACGTTCCACCGGCTGCTCACCAAGGCGCTGCAGGGCGCGGTCGCCGCCGAGCGCGCGGACGCGGAGCCCGCCCCGACGCGGTGAGCGCCGGCGGCCTGACCGTCGCGGTCACCGGCCCGACGGGCGGCATCGGAACGGCGCTGATCCGCGCGCTCGAGGCCGAGCCCCGAGTCGAGCGCATCCTCGGCATGGCGCGTCGCCCGTTCGACCCGGCCGAGCACGGCTGGAAGAAGGTCGCCTACCGGCGCGGCGACGTCCTCGACCGCGCCGCCGTCGAGGGCCTGATCGAGGGCGCGGACGTCGTCGTGCACCTGGCGTTCGTGATCATGGGCGGTCACGAGGAGAGCCGCACGGTCAACGTCGAAGGGTCGCGGAACGTGTTCGAAGCGTCCGTCGCCGCGGGCGCGAAGCGGCTCGTCTACGCCTCCTCGGTCGCCGCCTACGGCTTCCACGAGGACAACCCGTCGCCGCTGACCGAGGACGTTCCCGCCCGGGGAACCGACGCCCACTACTACTCGGCCCAGAAGGCGGCGGTCGAGGCTCAGCTCGACGACGTCCTCGCGGGCTCCGATCTCGACGCCTACGTCTTCCGCCCGTGCATCGTCGCGGGGCCGGACGCGCTGCTGCTGATCGAGAACATCCCCTACGTGCAGATGTCGGACAAGGTGCCGGACGCGGTGCGGCGCCTCTTCGACGTCGTCCCGGCGCTCAAGCCGGTCATCCCCGACGCCGGCGTGCCCTTCCAGCTCGTGCACGCCGACGACGTCGCCAGCGCCATGGCCACCGCGGTCCTCGGTCACGGCGAGCCCGGCGTCTACAACCTCGCCGCCGACGGGGAGCTGACGATGCGCGACCTCGCCGACGCGCTCGACTGGTACACGGTGCCGATGCCCGAGCTCGCGGTCGACGCGGCCGCCGGACTGGTGTCCCGGCTCCCGTTCCTGCCCGCCGAGACCCAGTGGATCAACGCGCTCCGCACGCCCGTCCTCATGGACTCGACGAAGGCGCGCACGAAGCTCGGGTGGACGCCGGCGCACGACGCCCGCGAGACGCTGCGCCAGACCGTGCTCGGCGCGCGCCAGGAGCGCCTGATCCGCTAGCCGCGCAGGACCCGGTAGGTGGAAAAAGGGGTCTGACCCCTTTTTCCGTCAGCCGTGCAGCACGCGGTAGACGGCCGGGCGGCCGAAGCGGCGCTCGACCTCGCCGGCGATGTCGGCCTCGCGGTAGCGCTGCTCCTGCTCGGGATGGAGGAAGACGACGACGCGATCGGCCGGGAACGTCACGAGCGCGTCCTGCACGGCGAGCAGCGGGTCCGCCTCGCCGCTCTCGCCGGTCGCCTCGACGCCCTCGCTCCGCAGCTCGCGGACGCTCTCCTCCTGCGCCTGCTCGGCCTCGGCGATCGCCTCGTCCGAGTCGGAGACCCAGAACGCCGCCGGCGACTCGTTCAGCGCCGGCGCCACCACCTTCACCTCGGCGTCGCGCGCGTCGTCGCCGAGGGCGTCGCGCAGGGCATCGGCGTCGATCGGCTCGGGCGTGACGGCGAGGACCTTCATCGCCCGTGCCCTACCCGAACGTCGAGCGCGGCAACCGGCGCGTCTGATTAGCTCACTGGCGATGCGCCGCATCGTCCTGCTGACCGCGGTCGCCGGCGCGCTCGCGCCCGCCGGCGCCCGCGGGGCCGTGACGCTCGCGCCGGTGGGGACGTTCTCCCAGCCGGTGTACGTGACGGCGCCGCCCGGGGACGCGAGCCGGCTGTTCGTCGTCGAGCAGACGGGCCGGATCCGCGTCGTCCGCGACGGGGCGGTGCTCCCGACGCCGTTCCTCGACCTCGCGAGCGCCGTGACGACCACCGGCGGCGAGGAGGGCCTCCTGTCGATGGCCTTCGCGCCCGACTACGCGACCAGCGGGCGCTTCTACGTCGACTACACCGCCGCGGGCGGCGGCGACATCCAAGTCGTCGAGTACCGGCGCGCGAGCGCCGACGTCGCGGACGCGTCGAGCGCCCGCCCGATCCTGACCCAGGCCCATCGCGTGGCCACCAACCACAACGGCGGCCAGCTCGAGTTCGGGCCCGACGGGCATCTGTACATCGGGATCGGCGACGGCGGCGGCGCCAACGACGAGGGGTCCGACCACAACCCGGCGATCGGGAACGGCCAGGACCTGGGAACGTGGCTCGGCAAGATCCTGCGGATCGATCCGACGCCGTCGGGCGGCCGGCCGTACACCGTGCCTCCCGACAACCCGTTCGTGGCGACGCCCGGGGCCAGGCCGGAGATCTGGGCCTACGGCCTGCGCAACCCCTGGCGCTTCTCCTTCGATCGCGCGACCGGCGACCTCTGGATCGGGGACGTCGGGCAGAACGAGTTCGAGGAGGTCGACCACGCGGCGCGCGGCGCCGCCGGCCTCAACTATGGCTGGCGGAACTGCGAAGGCACACATGCGTTCGACCCGAACGGCGCCTCGAACGCGGGCGCGGGGCCGTGCACGGCGTCCGGCGTCACCGCTCCGGTCCTCGACTACCACCACGACCAGGGGCGCTGCGCCGTCACCGGCGGCTACGTGGTGCGCGATCCGGCGCTCGCCGACCTCGCCGGGTCCTACGTGTACGGCGACTACTGCACCGGCGACATCTGGTCCGTGCGCCCGCCCGCGGCGCCCCAGCTCCTCTCGCTGAACCTCCAGAGCCTGTCCTCCTTCGGCGAGGACGCCTGCGGCCGTCTCTTCGCCGCGTCCGCGGGGTCGGGAGCCGTCGTCCGCTTGTCGACCGGCGCCGCGACGGCGCCGTGCCCAACCGCGGCGG
>JAOPZQ010000507.1 GCA_025964075.1 Solirubrobacterales bacterium
ATGTGCGCCGACCAGCCGGCCGTACGCGAGCAGCCGAACATCGCGGGCGCAAGCGCGGGCGGGATGTCCGCGACGTCGAGCACGACCGCCGACCAGAACTCGACGTTCGTGGCGAGGACGCGATCGGGCTTGCGCGCGGCGAGCTCGGCCAGCGCGGCCGCCTCCAGCGCCTCGGCGACCTCGACCCGCCGCGACCCGATGTCGCGGGCGGTGCGGCGCAGCACGCGGGCGCGCGGGTCCTCGGCGCGGTAGACGCGGTGGCCGAAGCCCATCAGCCGCTCGCCGCGGTCGAGCAAGTCCTTGACGTAGCGCTCGGCATCGCCTGCCCGCTCGACGTCGTCGAGCATCTTCAGGACGCGGGACGGCGCGCCTCCGTGCAGCGGGCCGGACAGGGCGCCGACCGCCGCCGAGAGCGCCGCGCCGACGTCGGCTCCGGTCGAGGCGACGACACGGGCGGTGAACGTCGACGCGTTCATGCCGTGCTCGGCGGCCGACGTCCAGTAGGCGTCGATCGCCTTCACGTGCCTGGGATCGGCCTCCCCGCGCCAGCGGATCAGGAAGCGCTCGGGGATCGAGGTCGCCTGGTCGACATCCCGCTGCGGGACGGGGGGTCGACCGGTTCCGCGAGCGGACTGCGCGACGAAGGACAGCGCCATCACCGAGGCTCGGGCCAGGTTGTCCCGTGCCTCCTGGTCGGAGATGTCGATCAGCTGCTGGAACCCCCATTCGGGAGCGAGCTGCGCGAGGGCCGACTGCACGTCGACGCGGGGATCGCCCGAGCGCCAGTTGAGGGCGTGCGGGATGGCGGGGGGTAGACCCGGCTGCAGCGTCCCGTCGACGAGCAGGCCCCATACCTGCTCGAACGGGACGTTTCCGACGAGATCCTCGATGTCGACGCCGCGATAGCGCAGCGCGCCTCCGGCCCGGTCGGGCTCGGCGATCTCGGTGGCGAAGGCGACGACGCCCTCGAGGCCGGACTGCACTTCAGCGGTTGCGGTCATGGCGACTGATCCTCGGGGTGACAACGGACACGAGCCCGGACAGATTGGCAGGTTAGGGTTCGCGTCTCGCCAACGACTTGGAGGAGAGGCCGCCGTGGAAGACGAGGACCTGCTCTACAGACCGGTCACCGAGCTGGCCGCGCTCGTGCGCGACGGCGAGATCACCGCGCGGGAGCTGACGGAGGTCGCCCTCGCGCGGATCGAGGCGCTCGAGCCGCGGATCAACGCGTTCACGCACGTGGACGCCGACGGCGCGCTCGCCGCGGCCGATGCGATCCGTCCGGACGACCCGCGGCCATTCGCCGGCGTCCCGATCGCAATCAAGGACAACCAGCCGGTCCAGGGCCTGCCGCTCACGTTCTGCGCCGACCTGTTCGGCGACTTCCGCGCCAACCATGACGCCAACTACGTTCGCCGCCTGCGCGAGGCAGGGTTCGTGGTCGTCGGCAAGACGGCGCTGCCGGAGTACGGGATCCTCCCCTCGACCGAGTCCCGACGCAACGGCCCGACGCGCAACCCGTGGGACCTCGGGCGCACGCCGGGCGGATCGAGCGGCGGCTCGGCCGCCGCCGTGGCCGCCGGCATGGTCCCGATCGCGCACGGCAACGACGGCGGCGGCTCGACCCGCATCCCCGCCGCCTGCTGCGGCCTCGTCGGCTTGAAGCTGACCCGCGGCCGAGCGTCGTGGGGCCCGGACCTCGGCGAGAGCTTCCTCGTCACGAACGGCGTGCTCTCGCGCACCGTCGACGAGACCGCGCGCATCCTCGACCTGACCGCGGGCTACGAGCCCGGCGACGCCAGCTGGGCGCCGGACGCGCCGGAGCCCTTCGCCACGAGCGCCGCCCGCGAGCCGGGCCGCCTGCGGATCGGCATCACGTCGACGGCCGCGCTCGACAGCGTCGTGCTCGACCCGGAGTGCGAGAAGGCCTACCGCGAGGGCGCCGAGCTCCTCTCGTCGCTCGGCCACGAGGTCGAGGAGTTCACCCCGCCGTGGTCGGCCCCGGGGCTGCTCGAGCTCTTCTCCGCCTCGTTCGGGCCGGGGGTCGCCTCGACGATCGGCTTCGCCGGCGTCGTCGCCGGGCGCACGCCCGCGGCCGAGGACATGGAGCCGCTCTCCTGGTACATGTGGGAGCGGGCGAGCGAGCTCAGCTCGCAGTACTACCTGCTGGCCATGACCCAGCTCCAGGCCTTCGCGCGGGGCGTCGTCGCAGGGTCCGCCGCCTACGACGCGATCCTCACCCCCGCGCTCGCCGAGCGGCCAGTCGAGCTCGGCGTCCTCAACGGCGTGACCGATGACCCGGCCGGCACGTTCCGGCGCTCTGGGCAGTTCACGCCCTACACGGCGATCGCGAACACGACGGGCCAGCCCGCGATTTCGCTGCCGCTGCGCCAAGGCGACGACGGGCTCCCTTCGGGCATCCAGCTGATCGGACGCCCGGCCGGGGAGGGCCAGCTCCTCGCCCTGGCCGCGCAGCTCGAGGCCGCGCGGCCGTGGGCGGAGCGGCGGGCCCCGATGGTTACGGCTACCGCGTGAACGTCGTCAGGTTGCGCTTGACGACCGCGTAGGCCGGGCGCGGCTTGCCGTGGGCATCGACCAAGCCCGCGTCGAACTGCCCCGTGCACCCGGTGCCCGTCCACGAGTAGATGTACAAGCGCTTGACCGTGCGCTGGAAGCGCCGGGCGAGCGTGAACATGTAGCTCGTGCGGGCCGCCGCGCGGCTGGTGCTGCACGGGAAGTTCGGCGCCAGCGCGACGAGGCCACCCGTCTCCGTGAGCCAGAACTTCGCCCGATGGCTCTGCGCCCGGACCGTGTCGATCACCGCCTGGGTCCCGCTCGTCCGGCGGCGGTTGACGTCGCCGTAGTTGTGGATCCCGACGAGGTTCGCGCGGGCGCGGTTGGCCGGCGAGAGCGCGCGGTAGAAGGCGCGCGCGTAGCCCGGGGAGTCACCCGTGTCGACGACGTCGAGCGCGACGATCGTGCATCCGTGGCAGATCGACCGCATCGTCGTGAAGAACTGCGCGGCCCGCCGCGGGTTGTTGTGCGTCGGCTCGGTGCCGTTGTTCGCCTCGTTCCACACGCCCCATTCCTTCACGCCGAGGGGCTTCAGCTGGGCGATCAGCGCCCCGACGTAGTGGCGGTACTGGTTGACGGTCGGGAGCTTCGACTTGCCGACGGTGAACGTGTCCGTCGAGATGTGCATCAGCACGCTCACATGCTGCGCGCGGGCCGCGTTGACGAACGCCTTGGCGCTGTTCAGGACGGACGGAGTCTTGACCGCGTCCCAGGGCACGAAGTACCGGGTGCGCTTCAGTTGCAGGGCCTGGTAGGCCGGGTCGCTGAACATCGACGGGTTCTCGTCCGCGATGGCGACCGCGACCGGGGTGCGGGCCGCCTGGGCCATCGCCGGAACGGCAAGGAGCGAGACGAGCGTCAGGGGGGCGATGCGGCGTGCGAAGCGCGAGCGCAAGGGCAATCCACCTCTCTCGGGGTCGGGAGTCTGAGACAAGCCCTCTTTAACGCGTGCACAGCCGCGAAGGTGCGGTCAGCCGCCGAGGACCTCGGCGACGCTGCGCGGCTCGACGCCGAGGCGCTGCACCCCGCTCGCGCCGTCCCGGGCGAGCATCGAGTGCTCGAGCAGCTCGGCCTCCTCCCAGGTCGCGAACGCGGCGCCGCCCACGGCCGCGGCCGCCCGGAGGGACGCGCGGACGACGGGTGCGGGCACCGGCAGGATCGGGCGGCGGCGGCCGAAAGACCGCAGCGCCAGGCCGACGATCTGGCGGTGGGTGAGCGTCTCGGGGCCGGCCAGCTCGATCCGCGCGCCCGGCTCGGGCGGGTCGGCGAGGACGGCGAGGGTCGCCGCGGCGGCGTCCTCCGCCCACATCGGCTGGAACGCGGCGCGGCCGCGCCCGGGCATCGGCATCACCGGCAGGAGGCTGAGCCCGTGGAGCACCTTCATCCACCGGTCGCCGGGGGCGTAGACGAGCGACGGCGCGAGGATCGTGTGGCGCAGGCCCGACTCTCGGAGGACGCGCTCCGCGAGCGCCTTGGAGCGGAAGAATCGCGCCGGGTGCCAGGCGGCGGCGCCGATCGCCGAGTAGAGGACGAAGTGCCCGACGCCCGCCCGCTCCGCCGCCCGGGCCATCCGCCAGGTCGCCGCGCCGTTGAGGTCCTCGATCGTGCCCACAGGCTGGTCGCGCACGGTCGCCGCGAGATGCACGACGGTGTCGACGCCGCGGAGCGCGTGCCGGAAGGAGTCGGGGTCCGCGAGATCGCCGAGGGCGATCTGTACGCGAACGCGCTCGGCTCCGAGCCGCCGCGGATCGCGCACGAGCACGCGCACGGGCGCCCCCTGGGCGGTCAGGAGTCGCAGCACGTGGGAGCCGACAAGGCCGGTGGCGCCGGTGAGGAGCAGCATCGGGTGGCTGAGCGTACTCGCGACGCCGACGGGTGCGCCGGAGCAGGCGCTCCCCATAGAATGCTAGGTCGGCTTAACCGCACGAGCACCCGAGAAGGGAAGAACCACCCCGATGGCCTACGTGATCGCCGAGCCCTGCATCGGCACCAAGGACAACTCCTGTGTCGAGGTCTGCCCGGTCGACTGCATCCACCCGACCCCGGACGAGCCCGACCACGACTCCGTCGAGATGCTCTACATCGACCCCGAGGAGTGCATCGACTGCGACGCCTGCGTCGAGGCATGCCCCGTGGATGCCTGCTTCGCGGAGGACCAGCTCCCCGAGGAGTGGCAGAAGTACACGCAGCTCAACGCGGACTACTACCGCAACAAGGGCTAGCTCATGCTCGAGAGCGCCGAGGGCGCGGAGGGCGACGGGCACACCGCCCGGCTGGCGGCGTAGCGTCTACTGGGGCTTCACCGAGGCGCGCCCGGTGCCTTGGTTGCCGCAGGAGGAGCGTTGGCATGACGGCGACCCTAGGGTCGCCGCCGTGCCGGTCAGTGTCGGTTGGGTCTCGCTCCGGTTCGGTCAGTAGCCGTAGCCGCCGCCGCCCGATTTGCCGCTGCCGCCGCCGGAGCTGCCGCTCGTCGTCACGGCGTGCCAGACGCCGACGTCCTTGAAGCCCTCGCCCTTGGCCTGGCCGGCCGCGGTGTCGGAGGCGAACGTGTACAGCGGCTTGCCCTTGTACGCAGCCTGGACGCTGCCGTCGGGCCGGGTGACAGTCCCCAGCGAGCTGATGGAGCCCGAGGGCTTGCCGGTCACCGGGTGCCAGACCGCCAGGCACTGCGAGTTCGTGCAGATGAAGTGGCCCTGCTTCTCGACGCTCAGCGCGTAGAGCGTCATGCCCCTGGCGTCGACGAGCACGGTGCTCTTGAGGGTCGCGTTCTTGGCGGTTGCGATCTTGGGTCCCGAACCGCCGGAGCTCGTGCCGCTGGCCGTCGCGGTCCCGGAGCTGCTGCTGCCGCACGCGGCGAGGACGGCAACGCCGGCGGCCGCGAGGCCGAGGAGGAGGACCTGGTGGAGTCGATGTCGGATGGAGTGGTTCACGGTTTCCTTTCGGGTTTCCGCCCACCCATCAAGACTCCCGGAGGAGTCGTCTCCTTCCCGCCCCTCCTAGGGGAACCAGACGCGGCTGGACCGTGGCGCGAGCGTGACCGCTCAGGCCATCGGGAGCGACATGCCGACCGGCTGCGGCGCGGCCGCCGGCGACGGCGCCTGCATCACGGGCAGCTCGACCGGCGAGAGCGCGATCAGACCGCGGGCGGTCTGGCGGATCGCCTGGGCGGCGGGGTCGTCCGGATCGCTGAGCACGAGCGGCAGGCCCGAGTCGGCCTGCTCGCGGAGCGGCATCGTCAGCGGCACCTTGCCGAGCAGCGGGACGTCGAGCTCGTCGGCGAGGAGCTGGCCGCCGCCCTCGCCGAAGATCGGGAAGCGCTCCCCACTCGGTGTGACGAAGCCGGACATGTTCTCGACGACGCCGGCGATGTCGAGCTTGACCTTGTGCGCCATCTCGGCCGACCGGCGCGCGACCTTCTGCGCGACCGCCTGCGGCGTCGTGACGATCAGGAACGAGGCCTGCGGGAGGAGCTGCGCGAGGGTCATCGACACGTCGCCGGTGCCCGGCGGCAGGTCGACGAGCAGGTAGTCGAGCTCGCCCCACTCGACGTCCTCGAGGAACTGCGTGAGGGCCTTGTGGAGCATCGGCCCGCGCCACACGACCGCGGCGTCCTCCTCGAGGAAGAACCCGATCGACATCACCTTGATGCCGCCGTGGGCCTCGAGCGGGATGATCTTGCGCTGGCCGTTGACCTTCGGGCGCTCGGCGCCGAGGCCGAGCATGCGCGGTTGCGAGTAGCCCCAGACGTCCGCGTCGAGCACGCCGACCTGCTTGCCCTCGGCGTGCAGCGCCGCGGCGAGGTTGGCCGTCACGGTGGACTTGCCCACTCCGCCCTTGCCCGAACCCACGCAGACGACGTTCGCCACCTGGGCGAGCGCGCCCTCGGGGAGGCCGTTGCGACCGAGCTTCTTCTGCAGCGCGCCCTTCTGGGTGTCGGTGAGGACGTCGAAGTCGACGTTCACGCCGGTCACGCCGTCGAGCCGCCGGACGGCCTGGGCGACGCCGTCCTGGAAGTGGGAGCGGATCGGGCAGCCGGGGGTCGTCAGGGAGACGGTGACGTCGACGACCCCGCTGGCGTGCGGTGTGATCGACCGCACCATGTCGAGCTCGACGATGTCGCGCCGGAGCTCGGGATCGATGACGGCGCGGAGGGCCTCGCGGATCTCGTCGGTGGTGGGCATGCTCCGATGATGGCAAACCCGCGCGGCGGCCCGGGCCGTCTAGCGTTTGATCGCGATCCTCTTCGTGATCCTGCGCGTGTTGCCGGCCCGGTCGGTGGCGACGATCACGACCCGGACCTTGAACTTGCGGGCCGTGCCGACCAGCTTCCGGCTCGGCCGCAGCGTCACCTTCCGTGCGCCCGCGGCGAGCGGCAGTGCCTTGTGCGCCAGCGCCAGGTTGAACGCCCGCGCGAGGGTCGCCGTGGTCGCCGCGCCGGCGAGCGTCACGTCCAACGAGGCCGGCTCGTCCGGGGTGATCGTCACCGACGCGCCCTTGAGGAGCTGCTTCAGCGTGAGCTTCGACTTCAGCCCGCGGAGCGTCACCGTCGGCGCCGTCGTGTCGGGCAGGGGCGCAGGAGGGGGCGGCGACACGATCGGCGGCTGGAACTCGATCGCTCCCATGTCGGTGCGGCCGTGCGCGATCCGCGGATGCCCCGCGACATCGGTGGACGACGACCCTGGGTCGGGCGCCGGGTCACCGGCGTCGATGACAAGCGAGGTCGGGGAAAGCTCGAAGTTGCCTCCGGGCGCGTCGACCCAATGCGGGTTCTCGTCGACCATGCCGGCTCCGGCGGTGATGGTCCCGGTGCCACCGCTGCTGTTCTCGCTCAGGGTGTGCACGAGGTCGACATCCGTGAATGAGACGTTCACGTTGGCGCCCGCGCCGGCTGCGCTGGCCGCGCTGTACAGGTTGGTCCTGTAGTCCCGAACGATCGAGTTGCGGATCGTTCCCGTGGCCGACCGTCCAGCGGCCGCGGCGGTGACGAGGATGCCGTAGCTGCCGGGCGTGCCGGGCCCCTCGGCGCTCAGATGGTTCACGTCGAGCACGGCGTCGTTGGTCGCCGACGCCTGCGCCGACAACCCGAGCGAGCTCAGCGCGCCCGGAAACGGACGGATGGCGACGTTGTCAACCACCACGTGCTCTCCCGCTCCGATGAAGCTGACGCCGGATCGCACCGAGACACGGCGCAGCGTGAGGCTGCCGTTGTTCGCGCCCACCCCGGTGTCCTGTGCCGTGATCGCCAGGTCCTGCGCGGTCTCGTTCACCCCCGCGCTCAGCGTCCGGATGCCGGTCTGCTCGCCGGCGCCGCTCGCAAGCGTGATGGTGCCTCCGAACCAACCGGGCGCTCCCCCGGCGACTCCCGCAAAGGTGGCGCCGGTCTGGTTTCCCGAGCCGGGGTCGACGGTGGACAGGTCGACGTCGTGAACGGTGCCGCTGGTCTGGACGCCGCTCCACGTGCCCGCGGGCAGCCGGATCGTGAGGTGCGAAACGGTCGAGCCCGGTCCCGTCAGAGCGAGGACCGTAGCCGTGCCCGGGCCGGTGCCCGTAAGCACGGTCTGAGCGCGACCCGCCCCGACGATGTCGACCTGGTTGGCCGGGTTGCCGCCGTCGGAATAGAAGTAGCCAGCCGGGGTGGGCGTGCCGGGGTTGCCCACCTGCACCGTGTCCGCGACCGTCGTGGTCAGGGACGCGGCGTTCAGACCGGCCTGCAAGTCCGGCTCGCTCGTGCCGGCGCAGCCCGGAGCGCCCACGCAATACGTCGCCGCACCGGCCGTGGCCGGTGCCACCAGGAGGCCGACGACCCCCGCCAGCGTCCATCCATACGCGCGCCTCGTCATGCGGTCCCTCCCCTGGATGTGGAGCGCAGCCTTCGAGCCCCGGGTGCCGGCGACCGATCCTCCTCCCGCGGAGCCACCCGTGTCAACCGGCGCGTGGCAGGATGCCCGCGACTGTGCCGCTCCCCCAATCGCTTCGGTCGCTCGTCCCCGCCCGGGTCCGGGATCACCCGCGTCTGCGGGCTTTGGCGCTGGGCGCGGGGCTGATCCCTCCGCGGACGATGCACTCCCTCGGGGAGGCCGACGCGCTCCGCCGTCTCGCCGCGGGCGCGCGGACGGTCGTCGAGATCGGCGTCTTCGAGGGCTCCTCCGCCGCCGTACTCGCCCGCGCGCTGCCGGAGGACGGCGAGCTCCACCTCGTCGACCCGTTCGCCGATCCCAGCGGCTGGGCGCTGCGGCCCGAGGCGCAGGCGGATCCGCGCGCTGCGCGCCTGGCCGTGCGCCGC
>JAOPZQ010000540.1 GCA_025964075.1 Solirubrobacterales bacterium
CGCCGTCTACGACGGCGCCGTCCTCGGGCCCGGCGCGCCGCTCGCCGGCCCGGCGATCGTCGAAGGCTCGGATACGACCACGGTCGTCCCGCCCGGCTGGACCTACCGCATCGACGAGCACGGCCACGGACGCCTCGCCGTCCGGCCCGAGGAGACGCCATGACGACCGCGATGGAGCGCGAGGCGATCACCGAGTACCTGGAGATCGACCTCGAGACCGAGAGCTGGCATTGCCGGGTCTGCGACCACCGGATCGCGGGCGCGCGCGAGAGCTACAAGCGCGGCCTGCTGCTCTACGAGCGCGACCCGCGCGACATCTACGAGGCGAAGATCGACGCGGAGTACTCGCACGCGCCGGACCCCGAGTGGTGCCGGATCGTCGAGTTCTACTGCCCGGGCTGTGCGACGCAGGTCGAGGTCGAGTACCTCCCGCCCGGCCACCCGATCACCCACGACATCGAGCTCGACATCGACGCGCTCGCCGAGCGGCAGAAGGCGCGGGTGGCGTGATGGAGATCAACGTCGACATCGGCGGCACGTTCACCGACTGCTTCGCGAGCACCGCCGGCACCGTCGCCACCGCGAAGGCGCTGACCACCCACCACAACCTCTCCCAGGGTTTCCTCGAGGCGATCTCGGACATCGCCGGCCAGCTCGGCACGTCCCCGGACGAGCTCCTGGGCGACGCGAGCGCGGTCCGCTACGCGACCACGCTCGGCACGAACGCGCTGATCGAGCGCACGGGCCCGCCGCTCGCGCTGATCACGACGTCGGGCTACGAAGACGTCGTCCCGATCGGCCGCTGCCGCTCGTGGGGCGACGGCAAGTCCGGAGCGGAGAACCGTGACCTGTCGCGCGCCGAGCGGCCGGTGCCGCTCGTCCCGCGCGAGATGATCGTCGGACTTCACGAGCGGATCGACCATTCGGGCAGGGTGCTCGTTCCGCTTCGTGAGGACGAGGTCCGCGAGCGCATCCAGGACCTCGTGGACCTCGGAGCTCGCGGGTTCGTCGTCTCGCTCATGTGGAGCTTCCGCAACCCGGAGCACGAGCTGCTCGTGCGCCGCGTGATCGAGGAGGAGTACCCGAGCTCCTACCTCGGCCGCTTCCCCGTGATCCTCTCCCACGAGGTCTCGCAGCGAGCGGGCGAGTACGCGCGCTCGATGACCTCGATCCTCAACGCCTACCTGCACCGGTTCACCGGCGACAAGCTCTCCGAGCTGCGCGACGAGCTCCGCACCCGCGGCTACACGGGCCCGCTGATGCTCGTCCACAACACCGGCGGCATGGCCGGCCTGTCGCGCACGGCGCCGCTGCAGACGATGCACGCCGGCCCGGTCGCCGGGCTGTTCGGCGCGCGCCGCATGGCGGAGACGTTCGACTTCGAGAAGGTCGTCACGACCGACATGGGGGGGACGTCGTTCGACATCGGCGTCGTCGTCAAGGGCTCGGTCCGCTTCTACGAGTTCAACCCCGTCGTCGACCGTTGGCGCGTCCAGATGCCGATGATGGACATCAAGGCCGTCGGCGCCGGCGGCGGCTCGATCGCCCGCTACGAGGAGCACGCCGGCCTGGCGGTCGGCCCGAGGAGCGCCGGCTCGACTCCGGGGCCCGCCTGCTACGGCACCGGCGGCACCGAGGCGACGGTGACCGACGCGAACCTCGTGCTCGGCTACCTCGACGCCGACACCTACCACGGCGGCGCGATGAAGCTCGACCGCCGGCGCGCCGAGCGCGCGATCGACCGCGCGGTCGCCCGGCCGATGGAGATCTCCGTGCTCGAGGCGGCGCGCGCGATCCGCCAGGTCGTCGACAACAACATGGCCGACGCGATCTTCAAGGAGATCGTCCTGAAGGGGTACGACCCGCGCGACTTCGTGATGTTCTCCTACGGCGGCGGCGGGCCGCTCCACGCCTGCGGCTACGCCGAGGTGCTCGGCGTGCAGAGCGTGATCGTGCCCCCGCACGCGCCCGTCTTCTCCGCCGCCGGCGCCGCCGGGCTCGACCTGCTCCACATCTACGAGCGCTCGGCCCACATCGTGCTGTTCGACCCCCTGTTCAAGACCGTGCTCGAAGACTTCGACAAGTTCAACGCGACCGTCGACGAGTTCGTGAGCCAGGCGCAGGAGGACTTCGGCGACGACGGCTTCGCGGCCGACGACGTCGAGCTGCAGCTGGAGCTCGACGTGCGCTCGGGCAACCAGCTGTACGTGACGACGATCAAGAGCCCGGTGCTGCGGCTCGAGGGTCGCGACGACCTCGCGGCCGTGCTCGAGGCGTACTTCGCCGAGTACTCGGACCGCTTCGGCGAGTTCGCGGTGATCCGCGAGATCGGCGTCTCGATCGAGACGATCCGCCTGCGCGCGTCGGTCGACCAAGCGCGCTGGGGGGTGGGGCAGCGGGAGCCGGCGACCGCCGGCATCGAGACCCTGCGCCGCGGCGAGCGCGAGTGCTACTGGGAGCGATCGCGGTCGGTCGAGCCGACGCCCGTCTACGACTACGACGCGATCGCGCCCGGACACGAGATCCCGGGGCCGGCGATCCTCGAAGGCCCCGACACCACGGTCGTGCTCTACCCGGAGTGGACGGCCCGCATGGACGACCACGGATTCCTCTCGCTCGAGAAGGAGGAGGCAGCGGCATGAACCCCGCCACGCTCACGGACGCGCCCACGTCCACACCCGAGACGGAGGCGTTCTTCGCCGACCTGCTGCAGGCCCAGCCCGTGATGTACGGGCCCGATCCGTCGATCGTCGGCGATCACCGCCTCGCTCCGCGCACGCCGAGCGAGGAGGACGCGCTGCGGCGGGTCACGAACGACGTGGACCTCGTCATCGCGTCGAACCGCCTCGAGGTCATCTGCGAGAGCGCGAAGGAGATGCTCGAGCAGATCGGCGCGGCGCCCGGAGCGAAGTGGGGCGACCTCACGTGCGGGCTCTACACGGCCAGCGGGGACCTCGCCGTGGCGACGTCGACCGGCGTCGTCGTGTTCGCCGTCGTCGCCTCGCCGATCGTCAAGTACATCGTCAAGAACTGGGCGAACGAGCCGACGGTGGGCATCCGGCCCGGCGATCTCTTCTACCACAACGACGCCCATTACGGCGGGGTCCACAACGCCGACCAGACGCTGTTCATCCCGGTGTTCCACGAGGGCCGGCTGCTCGCCTGGGCGGGCGCGACGATCCACGAGGGCGAGAACGGCGCGAACGAACCGGGCGGCCTCTCCCCGAGCGCGACGTCGCCGTACGAGGAGGGGCTCCGCATCTCGCCGATGAAGGTGGGCGAGAACTACACGCTGCGGCGCGACATCGTGAACCTGTTCCAGAACCACATGCGCGACCCGCTGCTCCAGCTGATGGACATGCGCGCGAAGCTGGCGGCCGCGAAGCGGATCGAGGACCGCGTGCTCGAGGTCGCGACCGAGCAGGGCGGCGACCTCGTCCTCGCGACGCTGCGCCACCAGCTCGAGCGCACCGAGCGCGAGGTCCGCCGGCGGCTGTCCGAGTTCCCGGACGGCACGTACCGCGGCATCACGTTCGGCGACACGACGCTGCTCGAGGATCGGATGATCAAGGCCTCGTGCGAGCTCGTGAAGACCGGCGACCAGCTGCTCGTGAACATGACGGGCTCGGCGCCGGCGATCCTCGACCGCGCGATCAACGCCGGGCTGCCGCTGAGCAAGGCGCTCGTCCACAACGACCTGATGAACTTCTTCTGGGCCGACCTCCCGCGCAACAACGGCTTCGTCTCGGCGGTCGACTTCGTGATCCCCGAGGGGTCGATCTTCAACGCCACGAAGGAGGTGCCGGTCGGGCTGTCGATGCTCTCGACGATGTTCCTGCACACCGCGACGCACCTGGCGATGACGAAGATGGCGTTCAACCGGCCGGGCACGACGGAGATCACGGCGCCCTGGTACGCGATGGTGCAGGGTCTCTTCTACGGCGGCCTCAACCAGTGGAACATGCCGGTCGCGAACCTGATGACCGACATCAACGCGATGGGCGGCGCCGCGCACCGCGACCGCGACGGCGAGCACGCGGCGGCGCCGTTCTTCGCCGCGCTGGCCGACTACGGCGAGATGGAGGACCGCGAGACCGAGCTTCCGCTCCTCGGCCTGTGGCGCAAGATCAACAAGGACAACCACGGCTACGGCCGGCAGCGCGGCGGCGCCTCGGTGGAGTGCGCGTACATGGTCCACGGCGTGCCGATGTTCGCGCTCGGGTGCATGGCGACCGGCGCGAAGTTCCCGACGATCCCCGGGCTGTTCGGCGGCTACGGCGGCCCGTCGACGCCCGTGTCCGTGTTCCGCGCCGAGAGCCCCGAGGCGGTGCGCAAGGTGATGGCCGAGCGCCCCGACCTCGTGCCGGACTCGGCGCAGCAGCTGCACGCCACGAAGCCGTTCCCCGGCACCTACGAGACGCGGCGGCCGACGCAGTCGGCCGCGTTCTACGGCGAGGGCGACCTGTGGGTCCTGCAATGCGGCGGCGGGGGAGGCTACGGCGATCCGCTCGACCGCGATCCCGAGGCGGTCATGCAGGACATGCGCGACGAGCTCCTCACCGACTGGGTCGCCCAGCGCCTCTACCACGTGGTCCACGACGACGAGCTCGTCGTCGACCCCGACGCCACCGCCGCCGCCCGCGCGGCCGAGCGGCGCGATCGCCTCGAGCGAGGGAAGCCGTACGACGAGTTCGTCGCGGGCTGGCGCCGCGACGAGCCGCCGGAAGGCGTTCCCTACCTCGGCTCGTGGAGCTGGGAGGAGCCGGCGCCGGCCGAGCGGGTCACCGAGGTCGCCGAGGCCTGACGCGGTGCGCCTCGCGCCCGTCCTCCAGGAGGTCGCCGCGCGGCTCTCCGGGAGCGCGGGTACGGAGGCGCTCCCCCGGGCCTACGGGCTCCGCGACGCCGTCGGCCTCGCCCGGCCCGATGTCGTCGTCTCACATTGGGACGCGACGCTCGAGGCCGAGGCGCTGACGGGTGTGCTGGCCGGCGGCGACCTGATCGACCGGCTGCTGAGCGCGCCGCGCCTGGCCGAGATCGCGCCGACGCGCGGGACGATCGAGCTCGTGCGGATCCTCGCCGGCCTCTACGGCACCGAGCCGGAGGTCGCGGCGACGGTCACGGGACCGGCGAGCGTCGCCGCCCGGCTCGCGGCGTCGTGTCCGAGCCAGGCGCTCGCCGCCGAGGATCGGGTCGAGCTCGCCGACGTGTGCGCCGATGCGCTGGCGGGCCTGGTCGCCGACTACGGCGACGCGGGCGCCACGCGCGTGGTCGTCGTCGAGCACGACGCGGAGTTCCTCGAGGCCGGGGACGCCGCCGAGGTGCAAACCCCGCTCGTCCGCGCGCTCGCGCACCAGCGTCTCGCCGGCGTCCTCGTCGCCCCGGAGGCGCTCGACCTCGCCGCCGCCGGCTACGCGGAAACAGCCGTGCGCTGGAACGGCTCGGGCGCGCCGCCGCCCGTCGCGCTGCTTCCGGCGGCGCTGTGGAGCCTCCCGCCGGAGCGGTTCGCCGAGCGCTGGCGGGCGCTGTCCGCGCAGGCGGCGGCCTCCGACGCGCTCCTGCTCACCGACGGCCCGCTCGCTCCGGACATGCCGCTCGAGAACCTGCAGGTCGCGCGCGGGCAGGTTGTGGTCTAACCACATCCCCCGCCGCGGATCCTGTCGCGCCGACCCCGGACGACCGGCCACGGCAGCGCGTACCGTGGCACGCGACGGTTCCCGTCGAGAGGTGAGGGAGAGGAAACCGGATGATCGTTGCCGAGCGCCGCAGGGGCGGCGAGATCGAGGTCAGCGACGCCGCGCGCGAGCTCGCGCGCGAGATCGACCCCGAGACCGCAAGCGCAGCCGTGACCGCCGAGATCATGCGCCAGGTGTGGCCCGACCAGGAGGACGACGGCTTCGCCGAGGCGGTCGACCGCAGCGTCCTCGGCAACGTGCGAGCGATCCTCGAGATCATCGGCGACCGCCTCGCGATCGAGGACGCCGAGCCGCAGGACGCGCTCGACTTCGCCGAGCTGACGGCGCGACTCGAGGTGCCGCTCCCGGAGCTCGAGCGCGCCTATCGGATCGGCGTCACGACGATGTGGGGCCTGTGGTTCGAGCTCGCCCGCTCAGCGGCCGAGCCGAGGCCGGCCGCGCTCGGCGAGCTCATCGACGGGCCGACGATCACGATGCTCACGTACATCGACCACATCCTCAGCGTCGTCACCTCCCGCCACGAGGCCATCCGCTGCGAGCTGGCCCGGACCCGACGGCACCTGCGCCGCGCGACGCTGATGCAGGTGCTCGACGGCACGATCGACGACGTCACCGACGAGCTCGCGCAGACGCTCGGCTACGGCCTCGGCGACACGCATCTCGCGCTGCTCGTGCAGAGCGAGGAGAGCCGCTGTCCCGACCGCGAGATCGCGACTCTGCGGAGCGCCGCCGACGCGCGGGCGACGCTGTCGCTGCAGCACGGCGTCCACGCGTGGGTCGTGTGGCTCGGCCGCCCGGCGGGCTTCGGCCCGACGCAGCTGTCCCGGCTGCGCCGCGCGTTCGCCGCCTCGGGCTTGACCGTCGCGGCCGGCGAGCCGGCGAGCGGGTTGGCCGGCCTGCGGCGCAGCCGCGAGCAGGCGCTCGACACCGCCCGCGTCCAGCGCGCGCTCGGCGCCGCCGGGCACCGCTGCCTGTGGGCGTCCGAGGTCCGGCTCGAGTCGCTGCTGCTCGCCGACGAGCCACGCGCGCGGGCGTTCGTCGCCGCCGAGCTCGGCCGGCTCTCCGGGCCGGACTCGGCCGCCCAGCGGCTGCGCGAGACGCTCCTGGCGTGGCTCGCGACCGGCTCGCACGTCAGCGCCGCCGCGATCCTCGGCGTCCACGAGAACACGATCCGCAACCGGATCCGCCACGCCGAGGAGCTGCTCGACTCCTCGCTGCTGCAGCGCCGGACCGAGCTGCAGGTGGCGCTGCGCCTCGAGCGCGTCCTCGGCGCGCAGGAGCCGGCGGGCGAGGTCGGCGAGGTGGTGGCGGCGGCTCCGCTCTAGGTCGGGGCCCCGTCCCCGAGGACCTCAGGCCCGAGCGTCTCGGCGAGC
>JAOPZQ010000541.1 GCA_025964075.1 Solirubrobacterales bacterium
AGGCGGAGGTCCTCCGCCCGGCGGTCGCGCGGTGGCCGGGGGCGATCGTCGCGTCGAACACCTCGTCGCTGTCGGTGACGGAGCTCGCGCTCGCGGTCGGGGCGCCCGAGCGGACGATCGTCACGCACTACTGGAATCCGCCGCTCCTGATGCCGCTCGTCGAGGTGGTGCCCGGACCGCGGACCGAGCGCCGGGTCGTCGAGCGCGTGAGCGCGCTGCTGACTCAGCTGGGGAAGCGCCCGGTGCTCGTGCGGCGCGACGTGCCGGGCTTCATCTGGAACCGGCTGCAGTTCGCGCTCCTCCGCGAGGCGCTGTGGCTGGTCGACGAGGGCGTCGCGAGCGCCGAGGACGTCGACCTCGTCGTGCGCGACGGCCTCGCGCGCCGGTTGCGCCTGACCGGGCCCTTCGCGACCGCAGAGCTCGGCGGCCTCGAGACGTTCGCGCGGATCGCCGAGAACCTGTTCCCGGTCCTCTCGCAGGCGACCGACGCGCCGGCGCTGCGCGCGTGGACGCCGCGGGACGAGGCGACGCTGACGGCGCTCGCCGCTCGCCGCGACGCCGCGCTCTCCCGGGAGCTGGAATGACCGGCTTCGACGTCCGCTGGGCGCAGCTTCCCGACGGTGCCGCGCTCGGCGACGTCCCCGGCGTCGGCATCGACGCCGAGGACCGCGTCTACGCGTTCACGCGCGGCGAGCACCCGGTCGTCGTCTTCGACCGCGACGGCCGGTACCTCGACTCGTGGGGCCACGGGGTGTTCACCGCTCCCCACGGCCTGCACGTCGGGTCCGACGGCTTCCTCTACTGCACCGACGACGGCGACAACACCGTCCGCAAGTGCACGCCGGACGGGACCGTCGTCCTCACGTTCGGCGCGCCGGAGCCGTTCATGAGCGGCCGGCCCTTCTGCCGGTGCACGAACGCGGCGCTCGGGCCCGACGGCGACATCTTCGTCACGGACGGCTACGGCAACGCCCGCGTCCACCGCTTTTCACCCGACGGCGACCTGATCCACTCGTGGGGCGCCTCGGGCACCGACCCCGGGCAGTTCTACATCCCGCACGACGTCGTCTGCGACGCGGAGGGCTGGGTCTACGTCGCCGACCGCGAGAACCACCGCATCCAGGTGTTCGACTCGGGCGGCGAGCTCCACGCCGTGTGGCGCGACCTTCACCGACCGGCCGCCCTCGCGCTCTCCGGCGGTCGGATGTACGTTGGCGAGCTCGGACCGATGTTCCGCAGCCAGGTCCCCTTCGGGCCGGACCTCGGCGCGCGGGTCAGCGTCCTCGACGGCGACGGCGCCGTGGTCGACCGGTTCGGCGCCGCGACCGTCGGCACGCGACCGGACCAGTTCGTCGCGCCGCACGGGATCGCGGTCGACTCGCGCGGCGACGTGTACGTCGGCGAGGTCGCCCACGCGGCGTGGCCGACCTACGACGACGAGCCGCCGCCGCGCGACCTCACGACGCTGCGGAAGCTCAGGCTGCCGTGACCGCCTGAGCGCCGGCGCGGCCGACCGTGTCGATCAGGCTCAGCGCGCTCTCCCGGACGCGCTCCGGCGTGAGCCGGAAGCTCGGCGTGTAGAGGATCACGTGGTCGAGCGCGTCCGCGTAGCGCCGCAGCCCCGCGCGGACGTCGCCGGCGGTCCCCGCGACGCCCAGGGCGTCCACCATCCGCTCGGGAACCGCCGCGATCATGCCGTCGAGGTCGCGGCGCGCGAACGCGTCGCGGATCGTCGCGCCCTCGGCCCCGAAGCCGAGGCGCTCGATCAGGCCGGCGTAGGTCTTGACCGACGCGTAGAACGCGATCTGCGCCGCCAGCTCGCGACGAGCCTCCTCGGGATCGTCGTGGACGACGGCGAGCACGAGGCTCGCCACCTGCACGTCGCGCGGATCGCGGCCGGCGTGCTCGGCGCCGCGGGCGATCGCCGGCCGCACGACCTCCTCGATGTAGGGGACCGTGAAGAGCGCGTGGCCGAGCAGCCCGTCGGCGACGCGGCCGGCCACCTCGATCATCCGCGGATTGACCCCCGCGGTGTAGACGGGGATCTGCGCGCGCGGCGGCGTCACGAGGTCGCCCGTCGGCGCGATGTGCACGCGGTAGAAGCGCCCGTCGTGGTCGACCGGGCCCTCGTGCAGGCGCCAGAGCCGGCGCACCAGCGCGACGAGCTCCTCCATCCGGACGGCCGGCGCGTCGGGATCCTGGCCGTGCCAGTCGGAGATCATCCGCCGGGTCCCGTTCCCGAGCCCGAGGACGAAGCGCCCGTCGGAGATCTCGTCGAGGTCGCGCGCCTCGGCGGCCAGCGTCAGCGGACTGCGCCCGACGCCGTAGGCGATCGCGGTGCCGACGCGGCAGCGCTCCGTCCGGGCGGCCATCTCGGCCAGGCTGATCGTCGCCGAGCGGTCGTAGAGCTCGGGTGTCCAGGCGGCGTCGAGACCGGCCTCGTCGGCCGCCGCGGCGATCTCGCCCATGGCCCGCACCGAGGTCCCCTGGACCTCGATCCCGAAGGTTGCCGCGGCCATCGTCGGTCAGCCCGCGGTGAACTGGGCCGGCCGCTTCTCGCGGAACGCCTGGAGCGCCTCGCGGAAGTCCGCGCCGCGGGTCGCCAGCGTCTGCCCCCGGTTCTCCACCTCGACCGCCTGGGTGAGGGAGCCGGCGTCGACGTTGGCGTTGAGCACGCGCTTCGTCAGAGTGACGCCGAACGGCGTGTTGCGCGCGATCTGGTCCGCGAGCTCGAACGCCGCGTCGAGCAGCTCCTCCGGCGCGACGACGCGGTTGACGAGGCCGATCGCCAGAGCCTCCTCCGCGTCGACGAAGCGCCCCGTCAGCAGGATCTCCGCCGCGCGGCCGAGCCCGATGATCCGCGGCAGCGACCACGAGACGCCGATGTCGCCGGCGGAGAGCCCGATGCGGACGAACGCCGCGTTGAAGCGCGCCTCGGTCGAGGCGACGCGGATGTCGGCGGCGAGCGCGACGCCGAGGCCACCGCCGGCGGCGGGGCCGTTGACGGCGGCGATCACCGGCTGGGGGAGCTCGTGGAACTTGATCATCGACCCCGCCCAGGACTGCTGCCCGAGCATCATCTGGTGCGGCGTCATGTCCGGCAGCGTCATCGCCTCGTCGAGGTCGAGGCCGGAGCAGAACCCGCGGCCGGCGCCGGTGAGGACGACGACGCGCGCCTCGTCGTCCTTCTGCAGCTCTTCGCAGACCGCGTGGAACTCGTCGAACATCTGGAACGTGATCGCGTTCATGCGCTCGGGCCGGTTGAGCGTCACCAGCACGACGCCGTCGCGCGGTCGATCGACCAGCAGGGTCTCGTACACGGCGCTCACCCCACCGGGACCGGCTGGACGGGCTCGGCGGCGGGGACCTTGCCGAGCTCGATGCGGGCGATGACCTGCTTGTGCACCTCGTCGGCCCCGTCCCCGATGCGGAGCATCCGGTTGTAGCGGTACATGCCGGCGAGCGGCGTGTCGTCGGAGACTCCGGCGCCGCCCCACACCTGGATGGCCCGGTCGACGACCCGCAGCGCCATCGAGGGCACCGCGACCTTCGCGACCGAGAGCTCCTCGCGCGCCTGGCGGTTGCCGACCTGGTCGAGCTTCCATGCGGCGTAGGCGCAGACCAGGCGCGCCTGGTCGATCTCGATCCGCGAGAGCGCGATGAAGTCCTGGATGAACTGGCGCTCCCCGAGGGCGCTGCCGAACATCTCGCGCGTCTTCGCCCGCTGGCACATCAGCTCGAGCGCGCGCTCGGCCACGCCGATCAGGCGCATGCAGTGGTGGATCCGGCCCGGGCCGAGCCGGTCCTGCGCGATCTTGAAGCCGCTCTGACGCGCGCCCAGCGTCGATTCCTCCGCGGGTACGCGGCAGTCCTCGTAGGCGACCTCCCAGTGGCCGGGACCGGCGCTGTGCCCCATGTTCGCGAGGGGGCGCACCAGGTTGAAGCCGGGCGTGCCGATGGGGACGAGGATCATCGTGGCGCGCGCGTGCTTGGGAGCGTCCGGGTCGGTCACCGCCATCACGATCGCGACCGACGCGCCGAGCGCGTTCGTCGTCCACCACTTGCGGCCGTTGATCACCCATTCGTCGCCGTCCAGGCGCGCCGCGCAGGCGAGGCCGGTGGGATCGGAGCCGGCCGTGTCGGGCTCGGTCATCGCGTAGCAGCTGCGGATCTCGCCGTCGAGCAGCGGCTCCAGCCAGCGCTCGCGCTGGGCCGGCGTCGCGTGCTCGGCGAGGATCTCCATGTTGCCGCTGTCGGGCGGCTGGCAGTTGAAGACGTAGGGGGCGACGAGCGTGCTGCGTCCCATCTCCTCGCAGAGCACGCCGTACTCGGCGTTCGTCAGCCCCGCCCCGTACTCGCCGTGGGGGAGGAACAGGTTCCAGAGCCCGTCCGCCTTCGCCTTCTGGCGCAGCTCGACGAGGATCGCCGGGAACGCGGTGTGCTCGTCGACCTCCCGGTCGAGGGCCGCCTCGACCTCCCGTTCGTTCGGGTAGACGTGCTCCTGCATGAAGTTCCGCAGGCGCTCGAGGAGCGCCTTGCAGCGAGGAGTCGGCTCGAAGTCCATGGCGGCGGCCTCTCGGACGGTGTCGGTGCGCATCCGACCCTAGTCAGCGCGTCGCGGGCCGGCCACTGGCGCAACAGCCAGTTCCGCCGCGGCCCGGTGACCTGCACCCGTCACCGCGCGACGGTGAGGACGATGACGCCGAGGACCACCAGCGCGACGCCGGCGACGCGCGCGACCGTGAGCGCCTCCGACAGCGTCGCGGCGGCGAGGAGCAGCGTCACCGCGGGGTAGGCGGCCGAGATCGCCGAGACCTTCGTGGCGTCCCCGTGGCCGAGCGCCACGTAGAGCGCGATCAGGCCGCTGATCGCCAGCGCGGCGGAGAGCATCGCCCACCAGCTTCCGGCGGTGACGCGGATCGACGTGTGCCCGGTGATCAGCAGGAAGCTGGCGACGACCACGTAGCCGAGCCCGCTCCAGAGGATCAGGTCCGGCCAGTGGAGGTGGCGTAGCGCGAGCTTGCCGGTCACGCCGAGGGCACCGACCGAGAGGACGTAGTAGAGCGTGGGTGCGAGCCAGGCCATCGCCGCCGTCGAGTCTGGGGGTACTAGGGGTGCGTGGCAACTGGCACTAGCGCCAGTATCCTGTCGGGAGGTGCTTCTACGACCGCTCCGACGTGGAGGGCGTCGTCAAGGCGGTCATGCTGCCGAGCTGAGCTCCCGTCCGACGGTCATCCGCGGAGCACCCGGCGCACGCCCGCCATCACGTCCTCCACGCCCGGGGCGCGGGCCTCCGCGAGCGGCACCGGCGTCGGCACGTTCACGAACGGCGACGTCACGCGCACCGGGGGCGCGTCGAGGTCGGTCAGGCAGTGCTCGGCGGCGAGCGCGCAGATCTCGGCCGCGAACGAGAACGGGGCCGTCGCCTCCTGGGCGACGACGAGCCGGCCCGTGCGCCTGATCGAGGCGAGGATCGTCTCGGTGTCGAGCGGGGAGAGCGTGCGCGGATCGACGACCTCGACCGAGACGCCGTCCTGCGCCTCGAGGCGCTCGGCCGCCTCGAGCGCGCGGTCGACGAGCCGCCCGATCGCCACGACCGTGACGTCGTCGCCGGGGCGGCGGGTGTCGGCGACGCCGAGCGGCAGCACGAAGTCCTCGCCGACCGGCACGTCACGCCGGGCCGTGAGGAGGCCCAGAGTCTCGATGAAGAGCACGGGGTCGTCGTCGCGGATCGACGCCTTCAGCAGGCCCTTGGCGTCGGCCGCGTTCGACGGCATCACGACCTTGAGCCCGGGGACCGCGCAGAACCAGGCTCGAAGTTCTGCGAGTGCTGGGCGCCGTTCGGGCCGCCGGCGCCGCACATCGTACGGATGACCAGCGGCAGCGGCGCGCCCGAGAAGTATCGGAACTTGGCGGCCTGGTTCACGATCTGGTCCATCGCGATCATCGTGAAGTCGAAGAACATGATCTCGACGACCGGACGCAGGCCGACCGCGGCGCCGCCGACGCCGAGCCCGACGAGCACCGCCTCGCTGATCGGCGTGTCGCGGACGCGCAGATCGCCGAAGCTGTCGAGCAGGCCGCGCGTGAGGCCGTAGGGACCGCCGGGCCGGCCGACGTCCTCGCCGACGAGGACGACGCGCTCGTCGCGCTCCATCTCCTCGCTCAGCGCCTGGTTGATGGCCTGCCAGACCTTCAGCGAGCTGGTCTCCGTCCCGGCGCTCATGCGGCGGCGTAGTGGTCGGCGGCCAGCGAGTCGGCGGTGGCGACGGGGCTCTCCTGCGCGTACGCGAGCGCCGCGGCGATCTCGTCCTCGACCTCGGCGTCGAGGCGGTCGGCCACGTCCGCGGGCAGCGTGGCCCGGGCGCGGAGGACCGGATCGCGCGAGCGCCACTCGCTCACCTCCTCCTCGGAGCGGTACGCGGCGCGGTCGCCCGCGTAGTGGCCGAACCAGCGGTAGGTGAGGCCCTCGAGGAGCGTCGGGCCCTCGCCGGTCCGGGCACGCGCTACCGCGCCGGCCATCGCGTCGGACATCGCGTCGACGTCGTTGCCGTCGACGCGCGCCCCCGGGATGCCGTGGGACTCGCCGCGGCGCCAGATCTCGCCGGCCACGTGGACGTCCTGCGACGTCAGCTCGACGTACTGGTTGTTCTCGCAGACGAAGACGAGCGGCAGTCGCCACAGCGCGGCGATGTTGAGCGCCTCGCCGAACGTGCCGGCGCCGGTCGCGCCCTCGCCGAAGAAGCACACGGTGACGTCGTCGCGACGCTGCGTCTGCATGCCGAAGGCCGCGCCGGCGGCGATCGGGAGACCGCCGCCGACGATGCCGTTCGTGCCGAGCAGGCCGATCGCGGGCACGGCGATGTGCATGGAGCCGCCGCGGCCGCGGGAGTAGCCGGTCGAGCGGCCGAGCAGCTCCGCCATCAGGCGCTCGGGCGAGGCGCCCTTGGCCAGGCAGTGATGGTGGCCGCGGTGCGTGGAGAGGACCGCGTCGGTCCGGCGGAGGCTCCAGCACGCGCCGACGGCCACGGCCTCCTGGCCGATCGAGAGGTGCAGCGGCCCGGGGACGTTCCCCGCGCCGTGCTGCTCGTGCATCGTCTCCTCGAAGCGCCGGCTCAGGCGCATGAGGCGGTAGCGCCCGTGCGTGGCCGGTGCCTCAGCCATCGGTGCTCAGCGCCTCCTTGCGCAGCTCGTCCTTGCGGATCTTCCCGATGGACGTCCGGGGCATCTGGTCCACGAAGCGCACGACCGTCGGCACCTTGAACTTCGCCAGGCAGCCGCGGCAGTGCTCGACGACGTCCTCCTCGGTCAGCGACCCGGGCTCGGCCGCGACCAGGATCGCGGCCACCGCCTCGTCGCGGATCGCGTCCGGAACGCCGACGACGCACGCCTCGGCGATCCCGGGGTGGTCGAGAAGCGCCCCCTCGACCTCGAGCGCCGAGACGTTCTCGCCGGCGCGCTTGATCATGTCCTTCTTGCGGTCGAAGAAGTACAGGTAGCCCTCCGGGTCGGCGTAGGCGCTGTCGCCCGTGTGCAGGCGCCCGTCGCGCAGCGCGGCCGCCGTCGCCTCCTCGTCGCCGAGGTAGCCGAGCATGATGTCGCGACCGGGGACGCCGTGGACGACGATCTCGCCCACCTGCCCGAGGGGCACCTCGCGGCCCTCCTCGTCCAGGAGCGAGACGCGGCGACCCGGGGACGGGAGCCCGATCGAGGGCCAGCGGCGCGGGCCGGCGACCGGCGAGGAGATCACCACCACCATGGCCTCCGAGAGCCCGTAGCTGTTGATCAGGGAGACGCCGAACCGCTCCTCGAACTCCTCCTTCTCGCGGTCGGTGACGTTGATCGCGAAGTAGAGCCGCTCCACGCCGTGGTCGCGCTCGGCGGGGTCGGGCGGCTGGGCGAGGAGCGTCCGCACCTGCATGGCCACGAGCGCCGTCTGCGTGGCGCCGTGGGCGCGCACCTGGCTCCAGAAGCGCGAGGCGCGGAACTCCTCGAGCAGGATCAGCGTGCCGCCGACCGTCATCGCCGCCAGCGCGGAGTTCGACTGGGCGTTGACGTGGAACAGGGGCAGCGCGGTGAGGCAGCGCTCCCGCGCCTCCATCCACAGGGAGTGCACGGTGTGCTGCCCCGAGTACAGGCAGTTGGCGTGGGTGAGCATCACCGCCTTGGGCTTGCGGGTCGTGCCGGAGGTAAAGAGCAGCTCGGCGACGTCGTCGCTCGCCACCGCGACCTCCGGCGGCTCGCCCTCGGCCGCGAGCAGGTCCGCGAACGCGGCGTGGC
>JAOPZQ010000550.1 GCA_025964075.1 Solirubrobacterales bacterium
GCCACGCCGCGACCGCCGGGCTCGCCGACAAGATGAGTCCCCACACGCTTCGCCACACGTTCGCGACCCACCTCCTGGCCGGCGGCTGCGACCTCCGCTCGCTCCAGGAGATGCTCGGCCACGCCGACATCGCGACGACCCAGATCTACACGCACCTGTCGGCGGAGCGGCTGCACGACGTGTACTTCGACGCGCATCCCCGGGCGGTCATCGAGCGGTAGACGATCGGTGCGGTCGCTCGTCTAGCCTGGCGGGGTGCTCCGGCGCCGCTGGATCGTGCTTGTCTGCCTGCTCGCCGCCCTCGTGGCGTCGGGTTGCGGCACGCGCCGTGCCGCGACGCCCGACGTCGCGACCCCCCGCGCGCCGGCGCCACGGCACGCCGAGTTCTTTCCCACGGCGGGCGTCCGCTTCCGCGCGCCCCAGAACTGGCGGACTCAGGCGGGGACGGCGCCGCTCGTCGCGACCGTGGCCTCCGGACAGGCGATCGTCGCCGTCTGGCGCTACCCGCGCACCGAGATCCTGCCCACGACCAAGACGGCGCTCCGGCAGGCGCGCGTGCGCCTGATGAGGCAGGCGCGCAAGCGCGACGCGCACCTGCGGGTGGTCGGCTCGCGCGTCTCGAAGGTCGACCACCAGCCCGCGATCGAGCTCGTCGCCCAGGAGGTCGTCGCCGGCCAGATCCGTCTCGTGCGCTCGACCCACGTGTTCGGCCACGGCGCGGAGATCGTCGTCGACGCCTACGCGCCACCGGCGACGTTCCCGGCGGTCAACCAGGCGGTGTTCGCACCGCTGATCGCCTCTCTGCGGCTGGCGGCGCCGAAGGCGGCCTAAGGGGCCAGACCCCTTCGGTTTACGTGGTGTCAAGCGAAGGGTCTGCCTCCTTCGCGGATAACCTCGGATCCGTGCCTGAGCTGCCCGAGGTCGAGACGATCCGCCGGCAGCTCGCGCCGCGGCTCGAGGGGCGGGTCCTGACGGACGTCGACATCCGCGACGCGCGTTGGACGCGGCCCGGCGGCCCCGCCGCCGTCGAGGCGGGTCTGCGCGGCCGGCGGGTGGAGCGGCTCGCGCGCCGGGGGAAGTACTTCGACTGGGTGCTGGACGGCGACGGCCACCTCCTCGTCCACCTGCGGATGACGGGGACGCTCCTCTACGACGCGCCCGTCGAGCCGCTCCACACGCGGGTCCGCTTCGCGCTCGACGACGGCCACGAGCTGCTGTTCGTCGACCCGCGGCGCTTCGGCACCGGCCACCTGCTCGAGGGCACCGGGGCCCGCGACGCCTACCTCGCGGCGCGGCTCGGCGTCGAGCCGCTGGGGCCCGACTTCACGGCGGCCGGGCTGCGGGCGCGGGCGCGGGGCCGCCGCGCCCCGGTGAAGTCGTTCCTGCTCGATCAGCGGAACGTCGCGGGGGTCGGGAACATCTACGCCGACGAGGCCCTGCACCGCGCGGGCATCCATCCGCTCCGGCCGGTCGGGAGGCTGACGCTCGCGCAGCTCGAGCGCCTGCGCGACACGGTCGTCGTCGCGCTCGAGGCGGGCCTCGAGGCCGGCGGCGCGACGATCGACGACTACCGCGACGTCGACGGCGCCCGCGGGGCGTTCCAGGACGAGTTCCTCGTCCACCTGCGCGCTGGCCGGCCGTGCTCGACCTGCGGCACTCCCGTGCGCAAGCTCGTGGTCGGCGGCCGCGGCACCTACGTCTGCGAGCGCTGCCAGCCGCGGCCGCGGTTGCGTCGGAGGTCTCGGCTGCCGTAGGCTCGCGCGATGCGCCGGATTCTGGGGATGGGGTGTGCGGTGGCCGGTACGCTCGCGATGTCGAGCTTCGCGTCGGCGGCGACCTTCTGTGTCAGCGTCTCGTCGTGCCCGGTGGGCGGCACGACCGAGCCGACGGTCCAGGCCGCGTTGACCGCGGCGGGGGCGAACGCCGGGCCCGACACTGTCCAGATCGGCGCGGGAACGTTCGACTCGGCCGAGGCGCCGGGCTTCCACTACACGCCCGCGTCCGCCACCGCCAACCGCGTCACGATCGTCGGTGCCGGCCAGTCCGCGACGATCCTGCGGGCACCGATCCCGAGCGGCGGCTCGTTCGTCCTGCAGTCGAGCGCTCCGATCACCGTCACGGACGTCCGGATCGTGTCGATCGCGAGCGATGGGCGCAACGGGGTCTACCTGGCGGACGGGAGCGCCGCCCAACGCGTGGACGTGGAGGTCGCCTCCGGCGGCGGCGGCGTGTTCGTCACCGGTGGCGACACGGCGTCGGTGAGCGACAGCACCGTGAACTCGAACGGACAGGGCGTCGGCGCGAACGGGACGCTCGACGTCTCCGACTCCCGTGTCTCCGGCGACATCGCGATCTCCGTCGCGGGCGGTGGCACGCTGAACGCGACGCGGACCGCCGTGCGCGCCACGAAGGTCGGCGCGCGAGTCTTCGCTCCCGGCATCGCGAACCTGGACGACGTCCTGCTCGCCTCCTCGCAGGCCGGGGTCGAGCTCCTCGCAAACGGGGGTACCGCACGCCTCACGGGCCATCACGTCACCGTCGCCGGCCGTGCGGGTGGGTCGGTTGGAGTGAGGATCGACTCGGCAAGCTTCAGCGACATCGCCACCCTCGAACTGCACGACAGCATCGTGGGCGGCTTCCCTGTGGCCTACGACATCCCGCCGACGGGCGGGAAGTCCGTCATCACGACCGACTGGCTCGACCGCACCGGAACCGTGATCGACGAGGGCTTCAACATCGACAACATCCGCGCCGAGACGCATACGACGACGACCGACCCGCGATTCGTGGGAGGCGAGGACTTCCACCTCCGCGCCGACTCGCCGGCGATCGACGCCGGCGATCCGGCGGCGACGGTGAGCGGCGATCCGTCGACCGCCGACGCCGACGGCAACCCGCGGGTCGTCGACGGCAGCGGCGACGGAACGGCGGTACGCGACCTCGGCGCGTTCGAGATGTCGCCGCATTCCCCGGTCGCTGCGGCCGCCGTCACGCCCGCCTCGGTCCTGATCGGCCGATCCGTGACGTTCGACGGCTCGGGCTCGACCGACCCCGATCCCGGCGACCTGCTCTCGTTCGCGTGGCGGTTCGACGACGGCGCGATCGGCGCCGGTCGCACGGTGGCCCACACCTTCTCGGCCTCGGGCCGGCACACCGGCGTGCTGACGGTCAGCGACCTCAGCCGCCGGTCGGCGACCGCGTCGGCGACGGTCACCGTCACCGCGCCGGCAGCGCCAAAGGTGGTCTGCAAGGTCCCGCGCCTCAAGGGCAAGACGTTGACGGCGGCCAAGAGGGCGCTGAAGAAGGCCCACTGCCGCGTGGGCAAGGTGCTCCGCCGTCCGGCCGCGAACGTGAAGCGCGGGCGGGTGAGCGTCCAGAGGCCGAAGGCCGGCACCACCCACAGGAAGGGCGCGAGGGTCTCGTTCACGCTCCGCTCGTAGGGGCCCGGGAAGGTCCGGGCGCTCACCGGCGTCAGGGCCTCCTAGAGGATGCGCGCGCGAATCTTGAGCACGGTGGCCACCGGAGCGTTCGTCGTGGCGGGGGCGGCCGCCGCCGCCCCCGCTGCGAGCGCCGACTGCAACACCGCGCAGTCGGGGAGCGAGCAGCACCTGGGCCAGCCGACGGTGGAGATCGCCGCCGGCGGCCTCGTGCAGGGGGACAGCTTCGTTCC
>JAOPZQ010000576.1 GCA_025964075.1 Solirubrobacterales bacterium
CACCGTGCTCACGTGGACGCGCGACTACGTCTACCCCGGCGGCGACGCCACGGAGATGGCCGTGATCGACCTCGACGACGGCGCGCGCTTCTACGGCCAGGTGGCGATGGGGGAGACCGCTCCGATCGGGACCCGCGTGCGCCTCGTCCCGCGCCGTCTGCACGCCGGCGGCGGCATCGTCCAGTACTTCTGGAAGGCGGTTCCATGCCCATAGCGGGATCGGTGGCGATCATCGGCTCGGCCGCGACGCGCTTCGGCGTCCTCCACGACCGCGGCTACCTCGACCTCCTCGCCGAGGCGGCGCGGGGCGCCATCGCCGACGCCGGCGTCTCGCAGGACAGCGTGGAGGCCGCGTGGCTCGGCACCGCCGAGCCCGCGATCGCCGCCCTCGTCGGCGACGCCGGCACGGCGGTCACCGAGGCGATCGGGTTCGCGCCGAAGCCGGTGACCCGCGTCTCCACGTTCTGCTGCACCGGCATGGAGGCCGTGCGCGCGGCGGCGATGGGGATCGCGGCGGGCGAGTACGACCTCGTGCTCGCAGTCGGCGCCGAGAAGATGCGCGACGTCACGCCGCGCGGGTCGCTGGTCGCCCGTACGGCGAACCTCACGCATCCGACGCTCGCGAAGGGCCGCACCGCGCCCGGCCAGTTCGCGCTGATGGCGAACCGCTACATGCACGAGCATGGCGCGACGGTCGAGGACCTCGCCGCGATCGCGGTCAAGAACCACGAGCACGCCACGCGCAACCCGCTCGCCCACTACCGCACGGCCATCACGGCCGAGCAGGTGCTGAAGGCGCCGCGCGTCGCCGAGCCGCTCGGCACGCTCGACTGCACGCCGACGACCGACGGCGCCGCCGCCGTCGTCCTCGCCTCGGCCGAGTGGGCGGCCGAGCACGCGGAGCGCTACGCGGTCATCGAGGGCATCGCGCTCTCGGTCGTCGACGGCTACTACTCGGGCTTCTTCCACGAGGAGGCCGACTACCTCGGCTTCCGGGTCACCCGCGAGGCCGCGAAGGTCGCCTACCGCCAGGCCGGGATCGAGTCCCCGCGCGAGCAGATCGACGTCGCCGAGTGCCACGACTGCTTCACGATCACCGAGATCATCAACTACGAGGACCTCGGGCTCTGCGGCGCCGGCGAGGGCGTCGAGTTGCTGCGCTCGGGCGCCACGACGGTCGGCGGGGACACCCCGGTCAACCTCTCCGGGGGGCTGCAGTCCTGCGGCCACCCGGTCGGCGCCACCGGCGTCCGGATGATCAAGGAGGTCGCCGACCAGGTGATCGGCCGCGCCGGCGAGCGCCAGGTCGAGGGCGCGCGCCGCGGCCTCGCCCACACGCTGGGCGGTCCGGGCGTTGCGTCCTGCGTCGCGGTGATCGGGGCTCCGGCGTAGGTGGCGTTTCGAACAACGGCGGCCACGAGGGGGAGGGCGCCAATGGCGTGGCACGGATCGGTGTCGAGTGGTGCGTGGGTGACCGTATGCGTCACCAAAGCACCACTCGACGCGAAAATGGCTCGGCGGGCGGCCGAACCCGCCCCCTCGTAGCCCGCTGTCGTTGGGCGGTCCTGAAGGGCGCTACCGCTCAGTACGGCCGGTCGAGCGTCAGGTACATGCTCGAGAAGCGCGTCTTGCCGTTCTCGTCGGCGAGGCTGCACCTGTAGACGCCGGTCGACTGGACGCTCAGCTCGCCGTTCTCGGTGACGAAGAGCGACAGGATCCCGTAGGCCGTCTCACCCTCGGTTCGCACGTTCGTGATCACGTGGCGGCGCTGGTCGCGCTGCTCGACGGTCGTCGTCTGGATGAACTCCACGGTCTCGTCGCGGGAGTGGAAGGGCCCGACCGTGGGGCCGCCGGTGATGTCGACGGTGAAGTCGGACTGCTCGGTGAACACGTCGCCGAGCATCTCGAAGTTCTTGTCGTCCATCGCCGCCGCGTAGCGGGCGAAGATGTCGGCGACGGTGGCGTAGTCGGGCATTGCTGGTCCTCTCCTCGTTGTTGCCTAGCCCCCGGCGAACTCGCGCAGACGTGCGCCGTCGGGGTCGATCTCCTCGCGGATGAGCCGCACGTCCTCCGCGCTCGGCGGCGCGGTCTCGGGCACTCCGCCCTCAGGCAGCAGCACCTCGAACCCGGTTGCGGCCTGGACCTGATCGACGCTGACCCCGGGATGGACCGAGACGAGCCGCATCGCGTGCGAGTGGGGCTCGAAGTCCATGACGCACAGGTTCGTCACGACGGCCTCCGGGCCGCCCTCCAGCCCGGCGCGCTCGCGCTCGTCGCCGCCGCCCAGCCAGCCGGCGCACGTGACGAAGTCGACCTTCTCGACGAGCGTCCTCGGATCGTGCGTCGTCGTCCAATAGACGAGGCGCTTGCCGATCGAGCCCATGTCGCCGAGCCCCGCGGAGCCGGGCAGGCGCACCTTCGGGCGGTGGAAGTCCGGTCCGATGACGGAGTTGTTCGCGTTGCCGTGGCGGTCGATCTGGGCGCCGCGCACGCAGAACTTCGTCAGCCAGCGCCCGTTCAGCGCGTAGGACCAGAAGTCCTCGTACTGGGGCATGTACATCGCCGCGCGGTGCCACAGCGGCGCCTCGAGCGTGGAGGCGGGGATGCGCTTGGGACGCGCGTCGAGCCCGACCGCGCCGGCCAGCCAGACGAGCTCGGGCGCGTGGGTCGCCCGGGCGAGGAGGAACGACGCGACGGGGACGAACGACGCGGCGCCGTTGACGACCTGGTCGCTGTTCTCGAACTGCCGCGCTAGCGCGGCGACCATCAGCTCATCCACGGTGTAGTCGGCGGCGCTCAAGCGAGCTCCCGCCACTGCGTAGTCGCCGCGACCTGCTCGCGGCCGACGAGCGTCAGGTACTCCTCCTGCGTCTCCGCCGCGCAGAACCGATCGATGATCCCCACCGCCTGCCCAGGATCGCGGGACGCGGCGACCCAGTCCTCGTGGAACGCCTCGTCGTAGACGTAATCGGGGAAGAACGACGTCGGGTGGCAGCCGTGGGGCGCGACGACGACGGCGTCGACCGCGAAGTGGGGGATGACAGTCTCGTGCGGTCGCACTCGCACGTCGTCCTCGCTCACCAGCTCCTCGACCGTGACGATCGTCTTCCCGCACGCCTTCGGGTAGATCTGGACGTCGGGCCAGATCGTGCCGCCGACGTACTGGACGTTGCCCTTGGGATCGGCGCGATGGGCATGCACGACGGCCACGTCGGGCTTCAGCGCCCGGCACGCCAGCACCGTCTCGCCCGTGAACGGGTCGGCGATCTCGCTGATCGTGTCCGGATGGAGCGCCGGGAGGTCGGTGCCCATCATGCCCCGGGTGATCCCGAACGGGAGGTTTCGCGCGCCGGCGCCGAGCCGCGCGAGGATCCCGGTCTCCGAGTACTCCTCGAAGACGATCGCGCCCGCCTGCACGCCGCGGCGGAAGCCCTGGCAGAGGCCGAAGCGCTCCATCGAGACGATCGGCCCGCAGAACCGCGACATGACGCCCTTCCAGGCGAGCCAGTCGATCCCGATGCCGGCGACGACGGAGGTCACGGTCAGGTCGCGGCGCTCGGCGCGGATCAGCTCGCGCACCATGGTCATCGGGATCCCCTGCGTGCCCATGCTCTGGATCGCGACGTGGTCGCCGTCGGCGATCAGCGCCGCCGCCTCGGCGGGGGTCATCACCTTGCTCATCCGGTCACCGCGATGTCCGACATGCCGCCGTGGACCTCGAGGGTCTGGCCCGTGATGTAGTCAGAGAGCGGCGAGCAGAAGAACGACACGGCGTGGGCGACGTCCTCGGGCGTGCCGCCGCGGCCGACCGGGATCTTCTTCAGCAGGGCCTCCCGGATGTCGCCGGGGATGCCGTACGGCTGATCGGGGGTGTCCCGGACCGCCGTCAGGCGCGTCTCGACGTACCCGGGCGCCACCGCGTTCACGGTCACCCCGAACCGCGCCCATTCCTGGGAGATGCTCTTCGTGATCGCGATCACGCCGGCCTTCGCCGCCGCGTAGTTCGCGTTCCCCACGCTGCCGTGGATCCCCGACACGGACGAGATCGAGACGATGCGCCGACCGACCGTGCGCTCCTTGTCACGGAAGTACGGCGCGATCGCCCGGATCATGTTGAAGGTCCCCCGCAGGACGACGTCCTGCACGACGTTCCACTGGTCGTCGGTCATCCGGTGGACCATCGCGTCGCGCGTGAGGCCCGCGTTGTTGACGAGGATGTGGAGGCCGCCGAGCTCGTCCGCGGCCCGCCGCGCCGCCTCCTCGCAATGCGCCACGTCGGCGACGCTGCCCTGGACCGAGATCGCAGCGCCGCCGAGCTCGCGCGCCGTCGCCGCGGCGACGTCGCCGTCCCCGTCCGTGATGCACACCGCTGCCCCCTCGTCCGCGAGCCGCTGGGCGATCGCCCGGCCGATGCCGCGCGCGGCGCCGGTGACGAGCGCGACGCGGCCCACGAGCGGCCCGCTCACCGCGCCTCCACCGAGGCCAGCAGCTCCTTGACCCGCTTCATCGCGCGGAACGAGTACCCCGCGAGCTTGGGGTCGGCGAACGCGGTGATGTTCCAGAGGATCACGTCGCGCAGGCCCGCGTCGGCGAACGCGCGGATCCGGTCGGCGATCTGCTCGGGCGTGCCGTGGAGCGTCGAGTCCTTCACGATCCCGTTCGGGATGTGGGAGGCGACGCGGAGCGCCTCCTCGCGGCTGACGAGCGCCGGTACGTAGGAGTGGAACCCCGACCCGCCCTCGAACGGGGCGGTCGTGCCGTAGCGCGCGTAGGTCTCCGGGGAGACGCTGACGGCGGCGAAGAGCAGGCGCGTCATCGGGTTCTCGCACAGGCGCTCGAGCGTCTCCTCGTCGGGCGCGCAGAGCACGTAGGCGAGCATCGAGGGCGTGATCGCGTCGGGATCGCGCCCGGCGCCCTCCGCGCTCTCGCGGATGCCGGCCAGCTTCGCCGCGTACTCCTCGGGCGTGACGTTCGTGGGGATCCAGCCGTCGGCTCGGCGCCCGCAGAGGTCGAGCATCCGCGGGCCGTGGGCGGCGAGCCAGATCGGCGGCGGCGTGCCCTCGTAGGGCTCGAGGCCGAGCACGCCGCCTTCGAGCGAGAAGAAGTCGCCGTGGAAGTCGACGGGCTTGCCCTCGGACTCCCATAGGGTCCGGATGACGTCGATGCCCTCGGCCAGGCGGGAGACCGGCTTGCGCCACTCGATCCCGTAGGGGGCGACGTTCATGCGCTCGCCCGAGCCGAGGCCCAGGATCGCGCGCCCGCCGGCGAGGTGGTCGACCGTCAGCGCCTGCTGGGCGAGCATCGCCGGGTGTCGGCGGATCACGTCGGTGACGCACACGCCGACGCGGAGCCGCTCGGTCGCGGCGCCCGCCGCGCCCATCATCGTCAGCGGGTCGAAGTAGACGTGCGGGCTCGCCTGCGTCTCGGCGAGCGGCGTGAACTCCTCGTTCCACACGGAGTCGGGCAGCCAGCCCATCAGGTGGCAGGGCCACCAGACGGCGTCGAAGCCGTCGGCCTCCGCCTGCTGCGCGAACTCCACGGCCTTGCTCGCCGGCGGCATGATGCGCCCGGGCGTTCCGAGGGTGACGGTCATGTGGTCTCGATTTCTACCAAACGGTTGGTCGAGATACAATTTCGCCCGCGATGAGGGTCGGCGTCTATCTCGATCGGCGGACCCACCGGATTGGCGTCGCGATTGGACGCAACTCTACGGGCGCGCGCTCGAGCGGATCGAGGAGGCCGAATGGCTGGGGGCGGGCTCGGTGTGGGTGAGCGAGCACCTCGCGGCGCTCGCCGACGTCGGGCTCTACGCCTCGACGCCCTCGCCCGGCTCCCAGCGTCCGTCGACCGGCTTGTAGGGGTAGGCGACCTCGACGAGCAGGCCGTGCGAGCTCTCGGGCGAGACGAACGTCCAGTGCTGCCAGGGCAGCAGCGGATCCTGGGAGAGCTCGCGGCTCGTGAGCTCCACGCCGGCCTCGGCGAGCTCGTCGATCGCCTCGGGCAACTTCGGGTGCGTGAACGCGATGTGGTGGACGCCCTCGCCGTGCTTCGCCAGCCGGCGGCCGAGCGGTCCGTCGTTCAGGGGGGAGAGGAGCTGGATCTCGCACCCGTCCGGGTTGACGAACGTCGCCCAGGCCATCTCGTCGCCGCCCGACTCGAAGCGGTCGTAGCGGACGATCGGCTCCTCGAGCTGGCCGGGGTCGAGGACGCCGAGGATCTTCCGCCAGTCCTCGATCGCCTGATCGAGGTCCTTCACGAGGAAGCAGACGTGGGCGAGGGGTCCGTTCGGCATTAGTGCTCCTTTCGCACCCGCGGCCCGCTGCCCCAGGCGTAGTCGATTCCCGTGAGGATCGTCGCGCGTGTCTCCCGCGGGTCGATGACGTCGTCGACGTAGAGGTGGGCGGCGGCCTCCCACGGCTCGGACTCGCCGCTCCACTCGGCGGCGAGCTCGGCGAACAGGGCGCCGGGATCGTTCGCCGCCTCGAGGCGACGGCGGTACACGGTGCGTACGCCCGTGTCCGGCGCCATGAACCCGAGCTCGGCGGTCGGCCAGCACACGAGCAGGTCGGGATGCGTCGGCCTGCCGCCCATCGCGAAGTGACCGCCGCCGTAGGACTTGCGAATGACGACGCCGATCTTGGGCACCGTGGCCCGCGCGAGCCGCGCGACGATCCGCTCGTACGCGGGCAGGATTCCGCCGCGCTCCGCCTGGCGGCCGATCATCAGGCCCGGCACGTCGTGCAGGAAGACGAGCGGCAGGTTGAACATGTCGCACAGGTCGGCGAACGCGAGCTCCTTGGCGAGCGCCTGCTCGTCGAGCACGCCGGCGCGCTGCATCGGCTGGTTGGCGACGATGCCGACCGGGTGGCCGTCGAGGCGCGCCAGCGCCGTGATCAGGCTGCGGCCGTAGCGAGCACGCAGCTCGAAGCTCGACCCGTCGTCGACGATGGCCGCGATCACCTTGCGCATGTCGTACCCGCGCTTCGGGTCGGCGGGCACGAGGCGCAGGAGCTCCTCGGCGGCGCGGGCCGGGTCGCGCGCCGGAGCATCGGGCGCCGGGAGCGCGGCGGAGCTCGGCAGGTAGGACAGGAAGCGCTGGATCGACGCGAGCGCGTCGTCCTCGGTCTCCACCACGAGGTGGGCGACGCCGCTCTCGGCGGCGGCGACGTCCGGGCCGCCGAGCTCGGTGGCGGTCAGCTCCTCCCCGATCGCCGAGGCGACCACGGGCGGGCCGGACAGCGCCAGCGCGGCCGAATCGGTCATCACCACGAAGTGCGACATCGCGGCGTGCAGCGCGGCGTCGCCGAAGCTCGGCCCGAGCGCCGCGGCGG
>JAOPZQ010000578.1 GCA_025964075.1 Solirubrobacterales bacterium
GGCCGCCGTCGCCGTCGCCACGGCGACCGGCGTCCAGGCCGTCGACGGCGGCTCGCACCGGCACCGGCACGCTTCCGCGCGCGCCGCGATCGTGGCGCCCGCCGTCGCCAGCCCGGCGAACACCGGAGGCGCTCCGGCCCCCACGTTCCCGCTTACGCACGCCCCCGTCGAGCCCGCGACGCCGGGGCCTACCGGCAAGCCGCTCCAGAAGGACAAGCCGACCGACAAGACGAGCAAGGTCGGTGACACCGTGGCGCTCCCGCTCGATCCCAGCCTCGTCCCGCCGCCGGCCGGCAGCGGGGACCCGAACGCGACCGGGGCGACCGGCGTCGACGCCGCGACCGGAAGCACGGACCCGAACGCGCCGACGATGACCACCGGCACGACGACCCCCGGCGCGACGACCGCCGGAACCGGCACGGGCACGACCAGCGGCTCGGCGGCCACGGCCGGCACCGCGCCGCCGAGCGGGAGCAGTACGCAGACGGCGACCGGCACGCAGATCATCCCGCCGAGTGGCGGCGCGAGCGCCCCGTCCGGCCCCGAGGGCGGCTCTCTGCCCCCGGGCGGCTGATCCGCCGGTACGGATACGCTCCGCCCCCATCGGGCGCGACCTCGACAGCCTCGACCATGAGACGCTCCTCGTGCGCCGCGGCGCACGATCCGGCCTCTACACGATGGTCGCCATCCACTCGACGGCACGGGGTCCCTCCCTCGGCGGCTGCCGCATGTGGTCCTACGAGGACGAGGGCGAGGCCGTCCGCGACGTCCTGCGCCTCGCGCGCGCCATGACGTTCAAGGCCGCCGCGGCCGACCTGCCGCTGGGCGGCGGGAAGGGCGTGATCGCGCTGCGGCCGGGCACCGCGCTGACCTCGGCCCGGCGCCGCGCCGCCCTCCTCGACTTCGCCGACACCGTCGACCAGCTCGACGGCCGCTACATCACGGCTGAGGACGTCGGCACCTCGAGCCGGGACATGACGGTGATCCGCAGCGTCACGCCCCACGTCGGCGGGCTCTCTCGCGCGCGCGGCGGCTCGGGGGACCCGAGCCCGTACACGGCGCTCGGAGTCCTCGCCGCGATCGAAGTCACGTGCGAGCGCCAGTTGGGAACGGCCTCCCTGCAGGGCCGCCGGGTGGCGATCGTCGGGCTCGGCCACGTCGGCTCGCGCGTCGCCCGCCTGTGCGCCCGGGCGGGCGCCCGCCTGATCGCCGCCGACATCGACCCGGCGAAGCGCGACGTCGCCCGTGCTCTCGGTGCGCGCTGGATGACGCCCGCCCAGGCGCTCGAGGCCGAGGTCGACGTGCTCTCGCCGTGCGCGCTCGGTGGCGTCCTCGACTCCGAGGTCGTGCCGCGGCTGCGCTGCCGCACGATCGCCGGCGCCGCGAACAACCAGCTCGCCCACGACGGCGTCGCCGACCTCCTCGACGCCCGGGGGATCCTGTGGGCGCCGGACTTCGTCGCCAACGCGGGTGGCATCGTCAATATCGCGGTCGAGCTCGAGGGGCGCTACGACCCCCGGCGGGCCCGCGCGCGGGTGCGCGGCATCGCCGGAACGCTGCGCCAGATCTACGACGACGCCGAGAGCATGGGCACGACGCCGCTCACGGCGGCGCTCGAGCTCGCCCGCCGAAGGCTCACCAAGCCGGCCTGACCCGCAGGCCCGCGGCGTTCACGGTTGGTTCGCAACCGGTCCGGCACAAACGTGCAAGTTTTCCGGGGCATCGTCGTTTCGTGCACGGGAAGGGATAGGCCGACGGAGCGACCGGCCGTCCCTCATGCACCGGAGCCGGCGGGGGGCCGGAAACGATCAGAGAGGAAAGCAAGTTGTCTCTACTGGGGTCCAGGGACGAATTCCAGCAGGGGGAGATCGTCGACGAGCGTGACTTCGAACAGGCGCTCTCCGACCAGCGGCGGCGGCGAACCGTCCCGCTGCGCCTGCCGCGACTGACGCTCCCCACCATCCTTCCCGAGGAGGATCAGCTCTCGGGGACCTACTACGAGCGCGATGCGACGTATCGCCGCGCGCTCGTGGTCGCGGACGTCTTCGCCGCCGCGCTGGCGTTCCTGTGCGCGGTCGCGCTCGGCGGCACGGGCCTCGCGCTCACGGCCATCATCGTGCTCCCGGTGGTGGTCCTCGCGTCGAAGCTCATGGGTCTGTACGACCGCGACGAGCTCGTCTTCCACAAGTCGACGCTCAACGAGGCGCCGAAGCTGTTCCACCTCGCGACGCTGTTCGCGCTGCTCGTGCGCCTGCTCCAGGGCGCCCTCGTGCACGGCTCGCTGAACACCCGCCAGCTCCTCGTGCTCTGGATCTCCTTCCTGCTGCTCGTCGTCGCGGGCCGCACCCTGGCGCGCCGCGCCGCGCGGCGGATCGCCGCGCCCGAGCGGTGCCTGATCGTCGGACCCTCGGGCCAGCGCATGCGCCTCGCGCACAAGCTCGCCTCCTCGCAGCGCGCCCACACCGAGGTCGTCGGCTACCTCCCGCTGGAGGACGAGCGGCGCCAGTCGACGGACTGGAACGGCCGCTCGCGCCGCCGGCGGTCGGTGACGATCGCCGACCTCCCCGAGATCGTCCGCGAGCTCGACGTCCACCGGGTCATCATCATCCCGGGCAACGCCGACGGCGAGACGATGCTCGACGCGATCTCGCGCGGCAAGGCGATGGGCGTCAAGGTCTCGATCCTGCCGCGCATGTTCGAGGTCGTGGGCTCCTCGGTCGAGTTCGACGACCTCGACGGCGTCACCGTCCTCGGCGTCCGCCGCTTCGGCCTGGCCCGCTCCTCGAGCTTCATCAAGCGGTCGATGGACGTCACCTGCTCGGCGGTCGGGCTCGTGTTCATCTCTCCGCTGCTCGCGCTCGTCGCGGCCGCGATCAAGCTCGACTCGCCCGGCACGGTCTTCTTCCGCCAGACCCGGATCGGCAAGGACGGCCGGCCGTTCTCGATGCTCAAGTTCCGCTCGATGGTGGACGGCGCGGACGCGCAGAAGCTCGAGCTGCTCGAGCGCAACGAGGCCGAGGGGCTGTTCAAGATCGCCGACGATCCCCGCATCACGCGGGTCGGCAAGTGGATCCGGAAGCTCTCGCTCGACGAGCTCCCCCAGCTCGTGAACGTGTTGCGCGGCGAGATGAGCCTCGTCGGCCCGCGTCCACTGGTGGTGGAGGACGACCAGCGCGTCGAGGGCCGGCACCGGCGGCGCCTCCGCCTGCTCCCGGGCATGACGGGCCCGTGGCAGGTGCTGGGCTCGTCCCGGATACCGCTCAGCGAGATGGTCAACATCGACTACCTCTACGGCGCGAACTGGTCGCTCTGGACCGACGTGAAGATCCTGCTCCGCACCGCGGAGCACGTGCTCGGCCGCCGCGGCCAGTGACCTGACCGAAGACCGGCGCCTGATGTCGGCCACGACCGTCACCATCCCCGGCGTGCCGGAGGGTGGGCTCGAGCTGCAGGGGATCGTCAAGCGCTGGCGGGGCGCGCCGCGCCCCGTGCTCGACGGCGTCGACCTGCGCATCGAGGCGGGGACCCTGGTGCGCATCGACGGCGCCAACGGCGCGGGGAAGACCACGTTGCTGCGGATCGCGGCGGCGATCATCACGCCCGAGGCGGGCACGGTCCGCCTCGCGGGCATCGATCCCGAGCGCGATCGACGCGCGTTCCACCGCCGGCTCGCGTTTCTCGCCGCCGGGAACACCGGCCTCTACGCGCGGCTCAAGGTCCGCCAGCAGCTCGAGTGGTGGGCGCGGATGTGCTTCCTGCCGCGCGGCGAGCGCGAGGCGCGGATCGACGCCGCGATCGCGGAGTGGGGCATCGAGGAGTTCGCCGGCCGGCGGCTCGACCGGCTCTCGATGGGCCAGCGCCAGCGGGTGCGGCTCGCGATGACCTTCCTGCCGGACCCCGAGCTCGTGCTCCTCGACGAGCCGCGCACGTCGCTCGACGAGGAGGGCATCGACGCGGTGATCGGCGCGCTGCACGGCGTGACGGAGCGGGGCGGCGCCGGCGTCTGGTGCGCGCCGGCGGGCGAGCCGGCGGCGATCGACTTCGACGCCCATTGGCTGCTGAGCGCCGGCGTGCTCGCTCCCGCGGCCCAGGCGGCGCTCCGTTGAGCGAGCTCCGCGACCGCTTAGACGCGGCGCTGGCGATGGCCCGCCGTGACTTCCTGATCTTCACCTCCTACCGGTTCCGGCTCGTCACGATGACGATGGGCTCGCTGTTCACGCTCACCCTGTTCCACTTCCTCTCGCGGCTCGTGCGGGCCCCCGGCCTCGAGAGCAGCGGCCGCTACTTCGCGTTCGTCGTCGTCGGGCTCGTGATCGTCGAGGTGCTGACGTCGACGATGGCCCTGCCACCCGTCTCCCTGCGGCAGGAGCTCGTAGCGGGGACGTTCGAGCGGCTCCTCGTCTCGCCGTTCGGGGCAGTCGGCGGGATGGCGGCCACGCTCCTCTTCCCGTTCTGTCTCGCCGCGTTCGCCGGCGTGACGACGGTCATCCTCTCGACGGCGATCTTCGGCCTGTCGCTGGACGGAGGCTCCGCATTCCTGGCGATCCCCTACGCCCTGCTCGGCGCGCTCGCGTTCGCCCCGTTCGGCCTCGTGCTGCTCGCGATGGGACTGCTCGTCAAGCAGACGGTCATGGGCGCGAGCTTCATCGTCTCCGGCATCTCGCTCGTGGCCGGCATCTACTTCCCGATCTCGATCCTCCCCGGCTGGCTGCGCTGGGCCTCCGACGTCCAGCCGTTCACCCCGGCGACCGACCTGCTGCGCCACGCGCTCACCGGGACGGCGCTCCTGCACCCCGCGTGGCTCGAGATGCTGAAGCTCGTAGGGTTCGCCGCGGTGGGATTGCCCGTGGCGCTGATGGCGGTGCGGGCGAGCGTGAGGCGCGGCAGGCGATCCGCGACGATTCTCGAATTCTGATGACCGACGTGGGCGCCGAGACACGCATCAACATCCCCGACGGAGTCGTCCTGCGCGACTTCGGCGGCGAGACGGTGGCGCTCAACCTGAGCGCGGGCACCTACCACGGCCTCAACGACACCGCGGCGCGCGCGCTGGAGCTGCTCCAGGACGGCCACGACGTCGCCCGGGCGGCGGCGGCGCTGGCCGCCGAGTTCGACGCTCCCGCCGACGAGGTCCAGCAGGACGTCGAGCGCCTGTGCCGGGACCTGGCGGCCCGTGGGCTCGTCGAGATCGCCTGACCGCGCGAGCCCCGGGCAGGCGGCCGGGCCGTGGCGCTCGAGCGCGTTCGGACTGCCGCTCGAGGGCGACTTCGCCGCTCCGGGTCTCCCGATCGGCGCTCCCGCGCCCGCGCGTGCGCCGACCCGGCTCGCGCTGTGCTCCCGCGACGAGCTGGACGGCGACTGGCCGGCCGCCGAGGCCGAGCGCCTCGCGGTCGAGCACCTCGGCCGGGCCCGTCCGCAGCGGACGATCGACCACCACCCCCACGCGGGCTACCGCCTCTACGCCAACCACTTCGGCCTCGCGCGGGTGTCCCCCGACGGTCTCGAGGTCCGCTGCGCGCCACCCGGCGTGGCGCCGTGGCGCTGGCAGCGGTTCCTCGTCGGCCGCGTGCTGCCGTTCACCGCGGCGATCCGCGGGCTCGAGCCCGTGCACGCGGGCGCGGTGTGCCTCGACGGCGCCACCGTCGGCCTGATCGGCTCCTCCGGCGCCGGGAAGACGTCCGTCGTGCTGCGGATGGTGCTCGCCGGCGCCGGGTTCGTCTCCGACGACGTGCTCGTGCTCGAGCCGGACGGTCCCGACCTGCTCGCGCACGCGGGGGCCGCCGTCGCCGCCGTCCGCCCGGAGGAGGACCGCCTGCTCGGGCCGGACCGCCGGCGCGTCGGGCGCCTCCTGGGCCGCAGCGACAAGGTGTACCTCGAGGTCGTGCGCGAGGACCGCCCGCGACCCCTGCGGGCGCTCTACTTCCTCCAGCGCGGCACGGATCGCCGGGGCGTCGAGCTCGAGGCGCTCGAGCCCGACCCCACGCTCCTGCTGGGCTCGACCTTCGTGATCGAGGTCCGGACCCGGGCCCGGCTCGTCGCCCAGATGGACGTCGCGAGCCGCCTCGCCCGCGACGTGCCGCTGTTCCGCGCCGCCGCCGGCCCCGACGTGGACGCCGCCACGCTCGCCGCCCGCCTCGCCGACCACGTCAGGGAGGTCGTGT
>JAOPZQ010000615.1 GCA_025964075.1 Solirubrobacterales bacterium
GGGGCCGCCGGGCCGGCGGCGGCCGCCACGGCCGGCGTCGCCAGCGCGCCCGGAGCGAAGATCTGCACGCGCGGCATCTGGCGCGCCAGCGCGTTCCACAGGCCCTCGGGACGATCGGTCGGCGCACCGCCGTAGAAGACAGCATCGGGATGGAGCGCGACCACCTGCGGGGCGATCTTCGCCGGATCGGCGACGGGCGCGACCAGCGGCTTCCCCACGATCGTGACGCCGGCGCGGCGCGCTTCGCTCGTGATCTCCGACGTCAGCCCGCGGCCGTAGAGCGCGTTGTCGTTGACGACCGCGAGCCGGGTCGCGCCGAGCGCGCGCATCCACCCGAGCAGCGCCTGGGCCTGCTGGTCGTCCCCGGGGACCATCCGCGCGAACGTCCGCTCGCCCGCGGGGTAGAACTTCTCGGGCTCGCCCGCCGTGTCCGCCTGGGGCTCCGTGAGGCCGGCGAACGTGTCGGTGGGCGAGACCTGCAGCGTCTGCGCCTCGTTCAGGAAGATCACCGACACGGCCGAGGCGCTGGGCTCCACCTCCCCGAGATAGGCGATCGTGCCCTTGTCCTGCGCCGCGATGCGGGCGTTCGCGGCGACGGTGGGCGCCGTCCACACGCCCTTCTTCGGATCCGCCGAGTCGAGCAGCGAGAAGTTGATCGCGAAGCGGTCCGCGGTGCCGCCGGACTCGGCCAGCGCGAGCTTCTCGCCGCCGACGATGTCCTGGCCCATCGCCCGATCGACCCCGGTCAGCGGCGCGCTGGCGTAGATCGTGAGTGTGTTCCCGGGTACGCTGCCGCCGCGGGCGTTGCCGCCACAGCCCGCCAGCGGGAGCACGGCGGCGAGGACGGCGAGGGCCGCGGCGCCTCGCCGCGACCGGCGGCGACCCGACGTTACGGCTACTCCTCCCGCTTGGGCAGGTAAGGGGCCACCATCCGGACCGTGGCGGCGACGAGCACGATCACGAGGCCGATCAGGAACCCGTCGAACGACTTCAGGCCCGTCGCCCACAGCACGATCCAGAGAGCGACTGCGGCGGTGGCGGTCAGCGCAAGACCCATGGGCGGCCATGCTATCGGAGGGCCGCCGCCAGCCCTCGCACGAGCCGGCCCACGGCGGCGGGAGGATCGTCGGCCTCGGTGGCCTCGCGCACGAGCCGCGAGCCGACGATGACCCCGCGCGCGCCGGCCGCGGCCGCCTCGGCCGCCTGCTCGGGCGTGGCGATGCCGAAGCCGACGGCGACGGGGACGTCGGTATGCCTCGCGGCGCGGGCGATCACGTCGTGGAGCGCCCCGTCGACCGCGGCCCGCTCCCCGGTCGTGCCGGTGAGCGACACCGTGTAGAGGAACCCGCGGGCGCGCGCCCCGATCCTCGCGAGGCGCTCGTCCGGCGTCGTCGGAGCCACGAGCGGTACGAGCGCGAGGCCGCGGGCGTCGAGCGCGGCGAGGACGGCCGGTGCCTCCTCGAACGGCAGGTCGGGCACGATGAGCCCGGCGATCCCCCGCTCCGCCAGCGCGTCGGCGAACTCCTCGAGGCCGCGGCGGTAGATCGGGTTCGCGTAGCACATGGCAAGCACCGGAACGCGGGGCGCGAGCGCAGCGCCGACGTCGAGGACGCCCGCGACCGTCGCGCCGTTGCGCAGGGCCTCGGTGCCGGCGGCGTGGATGACCGGGCCGTCGGCGAGGGGGTCGGAGAACGGCACGCCGAGCTCGATCAGGTCGGCGCCCCCGTCGACGTAGGCCTCGCCGATCGCCTGGCTCGTCGCCAGGTCGGGGAAGCCGCCCATGAGATAGGGCATGAGGGCGGCTCGATGTTGTTGCGCCGCGGTTGCGAACGCCGCGGCGATCCGCTCGATGCCGGTCTGCATGGCTCGGATGCTAGTTGGGGCTCGGTGGCGGCTCCGCGCGCCCGTCAGGACCGCCCAAAAACGACGGCTGCGAAGGGGAGGTCCCAGGGGTGATTGAGGAAACCCGCGAATATCGCGGCTAACCACTGGCACCCCCTCGGAGCCTCCGGGCGAGACCGCTCCCTCCCCCTCGTAGCCCGCCGTTGTTGGGCGGCGCTACCAGGGCGCTACGAGCTAAGCGCCAGCCAGCGGGCCCAGCCGAGCCAGCGCCTCGGCCAGGTCCTTGTCCCCGCGCCCGGACAGGCACACCAGGTCGAGGTCCGACTCGGCCGGCTTCAGGGCGAACGCCAGGGCGTGCGCGGACTCGAGCGCGGGGATGATTCCCTCGAGGCGCGCCGTGCGGGCGAACGTCGCCAGCGCCTCCTCGTCGGTGACGGCGGTGTACCGCGCGCGGCCGGAGTCGCGGAGCCACGCGTGCTCGGGGCCCGTGCCCGGGTAGTCGAGGCCGGCGGAGATCGAGTGCGCCTCGGAGATCTGGCCCTCGGCGTCCTGCATGATCGCGCTGAACGCGCCGTGGAGGACGCCCCCGGGGCCGCCGACGGTCAGCGGCGCGCCGTGGCGGCCCGACTCGATGCCCTCGCCCGCCGCCTCGACGCCGACGAGCTCGACGTCGCGGTCGGCGTAGAACGCCGCGAACGTGCCGATCGCGTTGGAGCCGCCGCCGACGCACGCGATCGCGCGGGCCGGCAGCCGGTGCTCGCGCTCGAGGAGCTGGGCGCGGGCCTCGTCGCCGATCACGCGCTGGAGGTCGCGCACGAGCGCCGGATAGGGCGCCGGGCCGACCGCGGACCCGATCACGTAGTGGGTCGTCGCCACGTTCGTGACCCAGTCGCGGATCGCGGCGCTCGTCGCCTCCTTGAGCGTCCGCGTCCCCGCGTCGACGGGCTCGACCCGCGCGCCGAGGAGACCCATCCGCTCGACGTTGGGCTTCTGGCGGCGCATGTCCTCCGTGCCCATGTAGACGACGCACTCGAGGTCGAGCAGCGCGCACGCGGTCGCGGTCGCGACGCCGTGCTGCCCGGCGCCGGTCTCGGCGATGATCCGCCGCTTCCCCATCCGCTTGGCGAGCAGCGCCTGGCCGAGCGCGTTGTTGATCTTGTGCGCGCCCGTGTGGAGCAGGTCCTCGCGCTTCAGGTAGATCGAGCGGCCGGCGGCCTCGGAGAGGCGTTCGGCGAGGTACAGCGGCGTCGGCCGGCCCGCGTAGTCGCGGAGCAGGACGTCGAGCGACGATCGGAACTCCGCGTCCGTGCGCGCGTCGATCCAGGCGCGCTCGAGCTCGGCGAGCGCCGGCATCAGCGTCTCGGGGACGTACTGGCCGCCGTAGGGACCGAAGCGATGCTCGACCGAGGTGATCATGCCGCGGGCACCCCGACCGCGTGGACGGCCTCCGCGAACGCGGCCATCTTCTGGGGGTCCTTGACGCCGGGCGAGGCCTCGACCCCGGAGACGACGTCGACCGCGAACGGCCGCACGACCTCGATCGCCTCGGCCACGTTGTCGGGGCGCAGGCCGCCGGACAGGATGCGGGGCACCTCGCTGCGCAGGCGGCCGGCCGCCGCCATCCGCCAATCCCATGACTGGCCGGTGCCCCCTCGGAGCTGGGCGTGGCCCGTGTCGAGCAGGTGGAAGTCCGTGTGGTAGATGCCGAGCGTCTGGAGATCGCCCGCGGTGTGGACCTGCACCGCCTTGATCACCCGGCACCCCGTGCGCCGCGCGACCTCCGCGCAGTAGGCCGGCCCCTCGTCGCCGTGGAGCTGGACGATCGTCAGCCCGAGGTCCGACGCCGTCTCGCTGACCTCGTCGAGATGGGCGTTGACCCACACGCCGACGACCTCGGCCCGGCGCCGAAGCCGCGCCGCGATCGCCGCCGCCACCGCGGGATCGCAGTAGCGCGGCGACGGCGCGTGGAAGATGACCCCCACGGCCCAGGCGCCGAGCTCGACCGCGAGCTCGGCGTCCTCGACGCTGGTGTTGCCGCAGAACTTGATCCGGGGGACGGCCATGGGGGCTCATGGTAGGGCCGCCCCGGGGTTGAACCCCATTAAAAGGGGCGCGCCCCGCCCGGGGGGAGGCGGGGCGCGCGGGCGCCGGCAGGGGCGGGGAGTCCGCCGACGCTGACTCAGCGCGCTGCGCTGAGGTTGTCGGGCCTGGTGCCCAAGGTGAGAGTGGTGGTGTGCGACTTGCCTCCTCGAAGATAGGTCACCGTGACCTTGTCCCCGGGCTTCTTCGAGCCGACCGAGGCGATGACCCCCTCCATCGTCGTGATCTTCTGGCCGTCGAGAGCGGTGACGACGTCCCGGCCGTGCAGGCCGGCGCGGGCGGCCGGGCCGTTCGACCGGACGCTCTGAAGCACGACGCCGCTCGGCGTAGTCCCGCCGAGGATTCCCATCCACGCCTGCTTGACGGTCCCCGTCTTCTCGAGTTGCGGAAGGACCTTCTTCGCCGTGTCGATCGGCACCGCGAACCCGATCCCGACGCTGCCGCCGGAGTCCGTGGCGGTGCCGGCGTTCGCGGTCGCGGTCGCGATCTGCGAGTTGATGCCGATCACGCGCCCGTTGCCGTCCAGCAGCGGACCGCCCGAGTTGCCGGGGTTGATCGCCGCGTCGGTCTGGATGACGTTGTCGATGGCGAACCCGTTCGGCGCCGTGATCTGGCGCTGCAGCGCCGAGACGATGCCGCTGGTCAGCGTGCGGTCGAGCCCGAACGGGTTCCCGATCGCCAGCGTCGGGTCGCCGACCTGGACGGTCTTCGAGGAGCCGAGCGGCAGCGCGTGCAGCGGCAGTCCGGACGGGTCGACCTTGAGCAGGGCCAGGTCGTCGGACTGGTCGCGCCCGATTACCCGCGCGGTGGCGCTCTTGTTGCCCTCGAACTGGACGGTCACCCGTTGGGCGCCGGCGATGACGTGGTAGTTCGTGAGGATCCGGCCGGTCTGGTCGATCACGAAGCCGGAGCCGGTCCCCACCGAGCGCTGGCGCTGCGGGAAGAGGTCGAACGGGTTGTTCGTCGTCTGCACGCTCTCCGAGCGCACGTAGACGACGCCGGGCGCGGCGCGTTGGTAGATCTCGTGCGCGGTCAGGCCGCTCGTCGGGTTGGCGATCGCCGCCGAGGCGGCGGCCCGCTCGATCGTCGTCGTCGTCCTCTCCTTCACCGGCCCCAGGGCGAGGAACGCGACGGCGACGACGGCGCCGCCGAGCACGGCCGGCAGGGCGGTGGTGCGAATGACGTCCTTCATGACGCCTTCGAGTGTGGTCGCGGGCGGTGAAGCTCGGCTAAATCTCGGCGGCGCCGCCGGCGAGGGCGCGCGTGGCGGCCTCGATGTCCTCCGAGCGCATCAGCGACTCGCCGACGAGGACGGCGTCGACGCCCACGCGCTCCAGCTCGTCGAGCTCCTCGCGGGCCCGGAAGCCCGACTCGGAGACGACCGTCTTCCCGGCGGGCACGTCGGCGAGGAGCTCGAACGTGCGCCCGATGTTCACGGTGAAGTCGCCGAGGTCGCGGTTGTTGATGCCGATCACGTCGACGTCGAGCTCCAGCGCGGTGGCGAGCTCCTCCTCGTCGTGCACCTCGACGATCACGTCGAGGTCGATCCCCCGAGCCTCGGCGTGCAGGCGCGCCAGGTCGCGCGGCTCGAGCGCGGCGACGATCAGTAGCAGCGCGTCGGCGCCCGCCGCCGCGGTCTCGTACACCTGGTAGGGGTCGACGATGAAGTCCTTGCGCATGATCGGGAGATGCGTCGTCTCGCGGGCGAGGCGGAGGTCGTCGAGCGAGCCGCCGAACCAGTGGGGCTCCGTCACGATCGACACCGCGGTCGCGCCGCCGCGCTCGTAGGCGCCGACGATGTCGGGGACGCTCGCGCCCTCCCGGATCGCCCCCGCCGCCGGGGAGCGCCGCTTGTGCTCGGCGATCAGCGAGATCCCCGGGCGGCTGAGCGCCTCGGAGAAGGGGCGGTCCTCGCGGCGGTCGAGCGCGCGCTCGAGCTGGGCCACGGGCGTCTCGCGCCGGCGCTGCTCGACGTCCTGGCGCGTCGTCTCGACGATGCGCTCGAGCACGCTCAACGGGCCGCCCCGGCTAGCGCCTGCGTTTGAGCGACCAGCCGGTCCAGGACTCCGCCGGCGCTGCCGTCGTCGATCGCCTGCTCCGCGGCGCGCACGCCGGCCTCGAGCGTGGCCGCGCCGCCGCCCGCGTAGATCGCGGCGCCGGCGTTCAGCACCGCCAGGTCGCGCGGGGCCCCGCGCTCGCCCAGGAGGATCCGCCGGGTCGTCTCGGCGTTGGCGGGCGGCAGGCCGCCCGCGACTTCGTCGGGGTCCGCCTGGTCCAGCCCGACATCCGCCACGGACACCGTGTAGCGGCGGATGTCTCTCCCGCTCACCTCGACGACGTGGGTCGGGGCCGAGCTGCTCATCTCGTCGAGCCCATCCTCGCTGGACACTACCAACGCCCTCCGCGCGCCGAGCCGCGCCAGCGCCCCGGCCATACGGTCGAGGAAGGCGGGGTCCGAGACGCCGATCAGCTGGCGCGACGCGCCCGCGGGGTTCGTGAGCGGACCCAGGAAGTTGAAGATCGTCCGCACGGCGAGCTCGCGGCGCACGGGGATGACGTAGCGCGTGGCCTGGTGATGCATCGGCGCGAACATGAACCCGAAGCCGACCTCGCGGATGCACGCGACGACGTCCTCGGGCGCGAGGTCGATGCGGACGTCGAGCGCCTCGAGCAGGTCCGCGGAGCCGGACAGGCCGGTGGCGGAGCGGTTCCCGTGCTTGGCGACGCGGCAACCCGCGCCGGCGGCGATCAGCGCCGCGGTCGTCGACACGTTGAACGTCTGCCGGCCGCCGCCCGTCCCCGCCGTGTCGAGCAGGTCGTCATCCCCGACGTCGACCCGGGTCGCGAGGCGGCGCATCGTCGCCGCCAGCCCGGCGAGCTCCTCTTCGGTCTCGCCCTTCGTGCGCAGCCCGACGAGGAAGCCGGCGATCTCGATCTCCGTCGCCTCGCCGGCCATGATCTCCGCGAGCACGGCCGCGGCGGCGTCCTGCGTGAGGTCGCGACCCGACGCGAGCGCGTCGATCGCCTGCGTGAGGACGGAGATAGGCACGTGCGAGGAAATTGGCGAGCAGTGCCTAGCCCTGCTCCGTGAGCACCGACTCTGGGTGGAACTGGACGCCCTCGGCGGGCAGGTCGCGATGGCGCACGGCCATCACGACGCCCCCGCCCCATGCGGTCTGCACGAGGCAGTCGGGCAGCGCGGCGTCGACCACGAGTGAGTGGTAGCGCCCGACCGTCAGCGGCGAGTCGAGCCCGGTGAAGATCGTCCGGCCGTCGTGCTCGATGACGGTCGTCTTGCCGTGGACGGGCTCGTGCTGGATCACCTTGCCGCCGAACGCCTGGGCCAGCGACTGGTGCCCGAGGCACACGCCGAGGAGCGGGATGCCGGCCTCGGGGAACCGCCGGACGACCTCGAGCGACATGCCGGCCTCCTTGGGCGTGCAGGGACCGGGCGAGACGACGACGCGGTCGTAGCCGCGGATCAGCAGGTCCTCGACCTCGGCGCGGTCGTTGCGGACGACCTCGAGGTCGGCGCCGAGCTCCCCCAGGTACTGGACGAGGTTGTAGGTGAACGAGTCGTAGTTGTCGACGACGAGGACCCTCATGGCCAGTCCACCTGCTCGACCGCGAGCTCGATCGCGCCGAGGACGCCGCGCGCCTTGGCCACGGACTCGAGGTACTCGTACTCCGGCTTCGCGTCGGCGACGGTCCCGCCGCCGGCCTGGACGTGCGCGACGCCGTCCTTGACGACGACGGTCCGGATGTGGATGCATGTGTCGAGGTCGCCCGTGTACGAGAGGTAGCCGATCGCCCCGCCGTAGCCGCCGCGCTTGACGGGCTCGAGCTCGTCGATGATCTGCATCGCGCGGACCTTCGGCGCCCCGGAGAGCGTGCCCGCGGGCAGGACCGAGCGCAGCGCGTCGATCGGGCCGATGCCCTCGCGCAGCTCGCCCGACACGTTCGAGACGATGTGCATCACGTGCGAGTAGGTCTCGACGGCCATGAAGCTGTCGACCTCGACCGTCCCGTAGGAGCACACGCGGCCGAGGTCGTTGCGGCCGAGGTCGACGAGCATCACGTGCTCCGCGCGCTCCTTCTCGTCCTCGAGGAGCTCGCGGGCGATGCGCGCGTCCTCCTCGGCGCTGACGCCGCGGGGCCGCGTGCCGGCGATCGGGCGCGTCGTCACGTGGCGGCCGGTGACGGTGAGCAGCGGCTCGGGGCTCGCGCCGGCGATCTCGAAGTCGCCGAAGTCGAGGAAGTACATGTACGGGCTCGGGTTGACGGCCCGCAGGCCGCGGTAGATCGAGAACGCCTCGACGGGCGAGGGCGCGGACCAGCGCTGGGACGGGACGACCTGGAACGCGTCGCCGGCGTGCACGTAGCGGACGATCCGGGCGACCATCGCCTCGAACTGCTCGCGCTCCATGTTCGACTCGAACTCGGGCATCTTGCGCGGACCGCGGGCGCTCGCGCGGGGCACCGGGTCGGTGAGGCGGCGGCGCACGTCGGCGATCTGCTCGTGGGCGGCCCGGTAGGCGGCCTCGACGTCCCGGCCGTCCTCGACGTAGACGTTCGCCAGCACGGTGACCGTGTGCTTGAGGTGGTCGAACGCGAGGAGGACGTCGGAGAGCATCAGCGCCATGTCGGGCAGGCCGAGGACGTCCGGGTTGGGGTCCCCCAGCGGCTCGACCGTGCGCACGAGGTCGTAGGCGAAGAAGCCGACGGCGCCCCCGGAGAACGGGGGCAGGCCCTCGAGCGGCGCCTGCCGGTGGCGGGCGACCTCGGCCGCGGCGATGCCGTACGGATCGCCGGGATCGCCGAGCGACCAGCGGATCACCTTGCGCGGCCGGAAGCCGATGAAGGACCAGCGCCCGACGACCTGGCCGCGGTCGGCCGACTCGAGCAGGAACGCCGGCTCGTCCCCGCGGAGCTTGAGGAACGCGGAGACCGGCGTCTCGCAGTCGTCGATGAACGTATGGCGCAGCGGGATCAGGTTGTGCTCGCGGGCGAGCTCGCGCACCTCGTCGAGGCTCGGCGTGACGCCCGGCAGCTGCTCAGCGGCGACGGGCAAGGAGCACCTCCTCGGCGTCCGCGAGCGCGAGGCCGCGGGCGCGCAGGAGCACCGCGAGGTGGTACAGGACGTCGGCGGCCTCTTCGGCGACGCGCTCGTCGGTCTCCTCGCGGGCGGCGCGGGCGACCTCCTCGGCCTCCTCCCGCACCTTGGCGCCGATCAGCGGCGGGTCGTGCAGCAGCTCGACGGTGTAGGAGCCCTTCGGCCCGTGCTCCGCCCGCTCGGCGATCGTGCGCTCGAGGCCGGGCAGCGCCTCGTGCGGCGCCGCCGGCTCGAGCTCGCCGTTGTGGAAGCACGTGCGCTCGCCGGTGTGGCAAGCCGGGCCGGCCGGCTCGACCAGCGCGAGCAGCGCGTCCCCGTCGCAGTCGAGGCGCAGCGCGCGAACGCGCTGCACGTTCCCCGAGGTCGCGCCCTTGCGCCACAACTCGTCGCGGGAGCGGCTCCACAGGTGGAGCTCGCCCGTCGCGCGGGTCTGCGCCACCGCCTCGGCGTTGGCATACGCGAGCGTGAGCACCTCGCCCGTGCGCCAATCCTGGACGACGCACGGGACGAGCCCACGCTCGTCGTAACGGATCTCGTCGTCGTCCATCGGAAGGGTCTATCTCGGTGGGGGGCGTGCGTCGGGGGTAGTCGAGGGCCAAGCGGAGCGGTGACGGCGGAAGCCTGGCAGCACCAGCGCTACGACGGGCTTCCGACGGTGCCGCATCCGCGCCGGTCATCGGCCGCATCCAGGCGCACGACCTCCGCCGGGATAGACCCTCGGCGCGTTGATTCTACGCGGAGGCGTTTGCGTCGCCCGACGAGGAGGCGGTGCGCAAGGCCGAGGAGACGCTCGAGCGCGTGAAGCCGTACTGACGGGACCGCCCCGCCGCCCCGCTCCGTAGAGCGGGCGTGCGGAGTCCCCCGGTCCGCGTGCCACGATGGACGCGTGAGCACCACGACCTCCGACACGTTCGCCGCGACCGCGCTGGAGCGCCTCCGCACGCTCACCGCCGACGACGGCGCGGAGTTCCGGCCGGGGCAGCTCGAGGCGATTCGCGACGTCGTCGCCGACCGCGCGCGGGTGCTGTGCGTGCAGCGGACCGGGTGGGGCAAGTCGGCGGTCTACTTCGTCGCGACTGCGCTGCTGCGCGAGGCGGGCGCCGGGCCGACGCTGATCGTCAGCCCGCTGCTGGCGCTGATGCGCAACCAGATCGCCGCGGCGCAGCGGCTCGGCCTGCGCGCGCACACCGTCAACAGCACGAACCGCGAGGAATGGGACGACGTGCGCGATCGGCTCGCCGCCGGCGCGATCGACCTGCTCCTGATCAGCCCGGAGCGGCTGAACAACCCGCGCTTCCGCGAGGGCATGCTGCCGCTCTTCGCCGCCTCGGTCGGCCTCCTCGTGATCGACGAGGCGCACTGCATCTCGGACTGGGGGCACGACTTCAGGCCCGACTACCGTCGCGTCAAGGACATGCTCGACGCCCTCGCGCCCGAGGTGGCGGTGCTGGGCACGACGGCGACCGCCAACGACCGTGTGGTCGGCGACGTCCTCGAGCAGCTGTCGGCGTCGGCCGGGGAGCCGCTGCGCTCCTACCGCGGCCCGCTGGCCCGGACCAGCCTGCGCCTCGAGGTCCTCGAGCTGCCGCATCCCGCGCAGCGGCTCGCGTGGCTCGTCGAGCACCTGCCCGCGCTCCCGGGCTCGGGGATCGTCTACACGCTGACGAAGCGCGACGCCGAGCAGGTCGCGGCGTTCCTCACCGCCAACGGCGTCCCGGCCCTCGCCTACAGCGGCGAGCAGGACACCGAGGACCGGATCGCCACCGAGGAGCGCCTGCTGCGCAACGAGATCAAGGCGGTCGTCGCCACCAGCGCGCTGGGGATGGGCTACGACAAGGCGGACCTGACCTTCGTCGTGCACTACCAGGCGCCCGGGTCGGTCGTGTCCTACTACCAGCAGGTCGGCCGCGCCGGCCGCGGCGTCGACCACGCCGACGTCGTCCTGCTGCGCGGCGGCGAGGACCGCCGCATCCAGGACTTCTTCATCGAGCAGGCGTTCCCCGGTCGCGAGCGCGTCGCCGCGGTGCTCGGCGAGCTCGAGGCCGCGGGCGCCGACGGCCGGACGACGCGCGAGCTCATGGCCGTCGTGAACCTCGGCATGGGCCGCATCGAGGCGATGCTGAAGATCCTCGACGTCGAGGGCGCGGTGCGCCGCGACGGCTCCCGCTGGCAGGCCGTGCCGGGCACCGATTGGAGCTACGACGCCGAGCGCTACGCCCAGGTCACCGCGCTGCGCCGGGCCGAGCAGGAGGCGATGGCCGGGTTCGGCACCGACGGCCGCTGCCTGATGCGCGTCCTGCAGGAGGAGCTCGACGACCCGGACCCGCAGGACTGCGGCCGGTGCTCGGTCTGCACCGTGCCCCGCTTCGCCCAGCCGCCGGACCCGGCGCTCGTCGAGCTCGCCGGGCGCCACCTGCGCTCGAGGCCGCTGGAGCTCGAGGTCAAGAAGATGGCGCCGGACGCCGCCGGCACGATGCGCAAGATCCCCGACGACGTCCGCACCGAGCCGGGCTGGGCGCTCGCCCGGTTCGGCGACGGCGGCTGGTGGCCGGCGATCCAGCGCGGGCTGCGCGACGGGGAGTTCGACGAGGACGTCGTCGTCGGGCTCGCGGACATCCTGCGCCGCGCCGACACACGCGTCGCGTGGCTCACGACCGTCCCCTCGGCGCGCCTGGGCGACGTCACGGCGCGGCTGGCCGACCGCCTCGCGGCGAAGCTCGCGGTCCCGCACCTCGACCTCGTCCGCCGCACCGGCGATCGCCCGCCGCAGCGCGAGATGGCCAACGCCGTGCAGCAGGCCGCGAACGTCCGCGGAGCGTTCGCGGTGACGGGGACGCCCCCGCCGGGCACCGGCGTCCTCCTCGACGATCGCCGCAGCTCCGGATGGACGCTGGCGATGGTCGGCGGTCAGCTGCGCCGCGCCGGCGCCGACCGGGTCGTGCCGCTGGCGCTCGGGACCCTGACGTAGCGGCCTGGGCCTACTCGATCCCCAGCCGGTCGAGCATCCGTGCCTCGTCGCGCCAGTGGCGCTTCACCCGGACGGACAGGTCGAGGTGGACGCGGCCCCCGACTCGGCGCTCGAGCTCGCGCCGGGCGCCCATCCCGATCTGCTTGATCATCCGGCCGCCCGCGCCGATCACGATCCCCTTCTGCGAGTCCGTCTCGACCCACACGTGGGCGCGCACGACGACCAGGTCCGGGCGAGAGGTGTCGATTTCCCCGACCTCCACCTCGACCGCGTGCGGGACCTCCTGCCGCGTGCGCCGGAGGACCTGCTCGCGCACGAGCTCGGCGAACATCACGTCCTCGGACTGGTCCGAGCGCTCGCCGGCGCCGAAGTAGTACGGGCCCTCGGGCAGCAGCGACACCGCGTGCTCGACGAGCGACGGGACTCCGGCGCCCGTGCGCGCCGACACGGGGAAGTACTCGGCGCGCTGGCCGAAGAGCTCCTCGGCGGCCGTGAGGGCCTCCACCACCGCGGGGGTCCGGCAGCCGTCGACCTTGTTGGCGGCGACGACGAGCGGCACCGGGCTCTTCTCGAGGAGCCCGGCGATGAACCGGTCGCCCGGGCCCCCCACACCCTGCTGGGCGTTGACGACCACCAGCGCGGCGTCGGCGTCGGCGAGCTCGTGCTCGACCCGTCGCTGCATCCGCCCGGTGAGCTCGTCGCGCGGCTTCTGGACCCCCGGCAGGTCGACGAGCACGAGCTGCCAGTCGGGGCCGTTGGCGACGCCGCGCACCGCGCGCCGCGTGGTCTGCGGCTTGTCGGAGACGATCGCCACCTTGTGGCCGACGATCGCGTTGATCAGCGTCGACTTCCCCACGTTGGGGCGCCCGCAGATGGCCACGAAGCCCGAGCGCGTCATGTCGCCCCGTCCTCCTGCACCCAGCGCAGCAGCTCCGCCTGGAGCGCGAGCATCTCGCCCTCGTCGGTCTCGTGGTCGAGGCCGGTGAGATGGAGCGTGCCGTGGATCACGGCCTCCGCGAGGTCCTCGGTCTGCTCGGGGCAGATGACGACGTCGCCGAGCTCCCGCGGGCCCGCGGCGGGACCGTCCTCGTCGACCGGGAACGACAGGACGTCGGTCGCGGAGTCGCGGCCGCGGTGATCGCGGTTGAGCTCGCGGATGCGCTCCTCCTCGACGAACTCGACCGCGACGTGACCCTCCTCGACTCCCGCCGAGGCGAGCGCCAGCGCGCACAGGGTCTCGACGCCGGCCGGCGTCAGTCCGCGTGGAACCGCGCGCTCGGGACCGATGACGTCGACGTCGATCACGCCCGCCGGCGATCCGCCGGCGCCGGGCGGAGCTCCGGGGCGAGCCGCCGGCCGTGCTCGTCGTAGGCGGCGACGATCCGCTGGACCAACTTGTGACGGACGACGTCCTCGCCTCCGAACCGCACGAACGAGATGCCCTCGACGCGCTCGAGGATGTCCCCGACGATCACGAGGCCGGAGTCCTGCTCGCGCGGAAGGTCGATCTGGGTGATGTCGCCGGTGACGACCATCTTCGAGTTGAACCCGAGCCGCGTCAGGAACATCTTCATCTGCTCGGGGCTCGTGTTCTGGGCCTCGTCGAGGATGATGAAGCTGTCGTTGAGCGTGCGGCCGCGCATGAACGCGAGCGGCGCGACCTCGATCACCCCGCGCTGGAGGTGCTGGGACACCTTCTCCGGGTCGATCATGTCGTGGAGCGCGTCGAACAGCGGCCGCAGGTAGGGGTCGACCTTGGCCATCATGTCGCCGGGAAGGAAGCCCAGGCGCTCGCCCGCCTCGACGGCGGGGCGCGTGAGGATGATGCGGTTGACCTCGTGCCGGGACAGCGCCGCGGCGGCCATCGCGACGGCGAGGAACGTCTTGCCGGTGCCTGCCGGGCCGATGCCGAACGTGACGGTCTGGCGCCGGATGGCGTCGACGTAGCGCTTCTGGTTGACCGTCTTCGGCGCGACCTTCACCGCGCGGTGGCGCCACACGACGTCTTCGAGGATCCGGCCGGGCGACTCGCGATGGTCGAGGGCGTTCGTGACCGCGGCGATCGTGCCCGGCGCGATCTCGTGGCCCTGGCGGATCAGGTCGGAGAGCTCGCGCACCACCGTCGCGGCGACCTCGACCGCCTCCTCCTCGCCTTCGAGCGTGAGCACGTTGCCGCGCAGGAACACCTCGGCGTCGAGGTGACCCTCCAGCGCGCGCAGCACGGCGTCCTCGCTTCCCGCGAGCTCCGCCGCCACGTCGTTCGTCAACTCGATCTGCTTACGCACCCAGGGCCTCCCGGACCTTCGTCGAGACGCGCTTCCCGTCCGCGCGTCCCCCAACCTTCGCCATCACCGCTTTCATCACCATTCCCATGTCCTTAGGGGACGAGGCGCCCGATTCCGTGACCGCCTCGTGAACGAAGCCGGCGAGCTCGTCGTCGGACAGCTCGGCCGGCAGGTAGCCGGCGATCAGCACCGCCTCGGCTTCCTCGCGCTCCGCGAGCTCGGCGCGCCCGCCGCCGCGGAACTGCTCGGCCGCCTCGAGCCGGCGCTTGCGCTCGCGGCGCAGGACGGCGAGCTCGTCGTCGTTTCCGTCCTTGGCCGCCTTCTGAAGCTCCGAGAGCACCAGGCGCAGGGCGCCCACGCGATCCCGGTCGCCCCCCTTCATGGCTTGGGCGACGTCGGATCGGAGCTGTTCGGCCACTGTCACTGCTGCGTCAAGCATAGAACGGCGGGCAGTCGGCGCCTTCCGCCGCCCAAACCGGTACAAAAGCTCGTCATAGCCACCGCGGTCGTTCACGGTCGGGCACGATGGTCATGCTCGGCGCCGGGAGGGCCGAGCAACAACTTTCCTCATGTCGACCCTCGCCGTCATCGCGCTCGTCTGGATCGGGGCCTCCGTCCTCGTGACGCTCTTCGTCACCGGTTTCCTCCGAGTGGCCGGTCGGGCGGAGTCCAGGCGCGACGGCGACCTCGCCGCCTCGCTGCTCGACCTCGCGCGCGTGCACGGCGAGCGCCCGGTCCTCGGCGCTCGGGCGCTCGGCGTCGCGGCGCGCCGCCCGCGCGGCTGAGCTCGTGTCGTGATCGGGAAATTCGGGTTCGGATTCGCCCGCGAGTGAGCTAGGACCGCGCCTCCGTCCCGCCGGCGCTCGTCTCGAGCAGGCGCTCGGAGTCGAGCGGCCGCGGGTGGCCGAGCGAGCCGAGCTCGGACGTGTCGCGCGCGAACATCAGGTCGACCGTCCAGTCGACGAGGAGGCGCACTCGTCGCTTCATACCGGGCATCAGCGCCAGGTGGTAGCTCCGCGCGAGGATCCAGGCGGGGAGCCCGCGCCAGCGGATGCCCACGGTCTCCGCGACCGCCTCGTAGCGCCCCATGTCGACGAACACGCCGAGCGTCTTGAAGCGGAACGGCTTGACGCGGCCGCGCGCGCCGAGCGCGGCGGCGACGTTGCGCCCGGCGAGCTTGCCCTGGCGCATCGCGTGCTGGGCCGTCGGCGGCGTGGGCTCCCCGGGCCGCGCCGGGTCGGGCACCGCGGCGGCGTCGCCGATCGCCCACACGTTCGCGAAGCCCGAGACGCGCATCGTCGCGTCGGCGCGGATGCGGCCGCCGTCGTCGAGCGGCAGCCCGAGGTGCGCGACGACCGGATGGGGCTTGACGCCCGCGGTCCAGGCGAGCGTCCGGCACGGGACGACCTCGCCCGTCGAGAGCCGGACCGCGCGGTCGGTGACCTCCTCGATCGTCGTGTTCGTGCGGATCTCGATGCCCCGCCCCGCGAGCTCGCGCGTGGCGAACGCGGCGAGCGAGGCCGAGACCTCGGGCATCACGCGCTCGCGCGCCTCGACCAGCATCCAGCGCATGCCCTGGGTGCGGCAGCGCGGGTAGCGCTGGATCACGCTGGCCATGAGGTCCTGCAGCTCGGCCAGGCCCTCGAGCCCGGCGTAACCGGCCCCGACGAAGACGTAGCCGAGGTAGGAGGCGCGCGCCTCCGCATCCTCGAGCGTCTCGGCCATCTCCAGGGTCGCGATCGCGTGGTTGCGAAGCGCGATCGCCTCGGCGAGCGTCTTGAAGCCCATCGCGTGCTCGGCCAGGCCCGGGATCGGCAGCGTGCGGGAGACCGAGCCGAGCGCGACGATCAGCTGGTCGTAGCCGATCGTCTCCTCGTGGCCCTCGAGCGTCGCGATCCGGACCTGGCGGCGCTCGGGATCGGCGCCCAGCACGCGGCCGACCCGGAGGTCGGTGCGGTCGAGCTCCTCGCGCAGCGGCACGACGACGTGCCGCGGCTCGAGCGTGCCCGCGGCCGCGCCGGGCAGGAGCGGGGTGAAGAGCAGGAAGTTGACGTCGTTGACGAGCACGATGCGCGCCGCGGCGGGCGGCAGGGTGCGCTCGAGCGTGCGTGCGGCGAAGAAGCCCCCGAATCCACCGCCGGCGACGACCACGGTCCAGGCCATGGCCGGAGCCTACCCCCGAGGCGCCGCGGCCAGATCCTCGATTGCCGCGCGCGCGGCGAGGTACCCCGGCGCGCCGGTCACCGCCCCGCCGGGATGGGCTCCCGAGCCGGCGAGGTAGAGCCCTTCGATCCCGCCGAAGCGCCGCGCGGGCTGGCGGCGCTCGAGCAGCTGGTCGGGGGTCATCTCGCCGTGGAAGATGTGGCCGCCGGTGATCCCGAACCGCGCCTCGAGCTCGCGGGGGCCGAGCGCCAGGCGCTCGACGATCCGGTCCGGGAACTCGGGACACGCGAGCGCGAACCGCGCGATCGCGGCGTCGGCGGCCGCCTCGGCGTCGGCGTCCGCCGGGAAGCACTGGCAGAACATCGAGAGCACGTGGCGGCCCGGAGGGGCGAGCGTCGGGTCCGCCGCGGTCTGGCACGCCGCCTCGATCCACGGCGCCGCCGCGGGCCGGCCGGCGCGGGCGTCGTCGGCCGCCGCCGCCAGCTCGTCCAGCGTGTATCCGATGTCGATCGTGCCCGCCCACGGCGCCTCGCCCCGCCAGGTGGGGAAGTCCGGAAGGCCGTCGAGCAGGACCATCACCTTGACGACGGGACCGGCCTGGCGCCAGCCGTCCGGCGCGGGCACGCCGGCGAGCGCGGCCGAGCGCAGCGGGTCGGCGTTCGTGAGCACGGCGCGCGAGCGCACCTCGCGACCCGAGCCGTCCAGCACGATGCCGGCC